>JBAUOM010000065.1:0-6537 GCA_049579765.1 Xanthobacteraceae bacterium | reverse complement strand
GCGCAGGCCCAATGCCGGCAGCCGCGGATCGGCGTAGCACAGGCCGTAGTCGGTGGCCGCGCTGCCGTCCCAGACCGCGAGCACGCCGAGCGTTTCCGACAGGTCCTCCACGACGAGCTGGGCGCGCAGCTTGTAGAAGTTGAGCCGCTGCACCAGCGTCGGGGCGAGCGCGCGCGGGCAGTCGAGGAAGAAGCCGCCGCCGTCGGCGGCCGGCGCCTCCGCCAGCACAAAGTCGACGATGATCTTGCCCTGCGGGGTGAGCAGCGCGCCGAAGCTCGCGCGCTCCGACGACACCTTGTCGACATCGACGGTCACGAGCCCGTTGAGGAACTTGCGGGCGTCGGGGCCTGCGACCTTGACCACGCCGCGGTCCGGAAGAAGCGCTGCCTGCATGCTCGCTGCTTGACTGCTGCCCGAATTGTGCGGACTTCTGCACCGCCACACTGCTAAACCTAAGGCGCTCGTGCAACGGTCACAAGGGCGGCGGATTGGAATGTCGACAAGCTACGACCTCGTGCTGCGGGGCGGCACCGTCGTCAATCACGACGGGGAGGGCGTGCGCGACGTCGCGCTCGCCGCCGGCCGCATCGCGGAGATCGGCGACCTCACGCGGGCCTCGGCCGCGGCTGTGATCGACTGCCGCGGCCTGCACGTGCTGCCCGGGGTGATCGACACGCAGGTGCATTTCCGCGACCCCGGCCTGACCCACAAGGAGGACCTCGAATCGGGCTCGCTCGGCGCGGTCATGGGCGGAGTGACGGCGGTGTTCGAGATGCCCAACACCAGCCCGACCACCACCAACGCCGCGGCGCTCGCCGACAAGATCGCGCGCGCGCACCACCGCATGCATTGCGATTTCGCGTTCTTCATGGGCGGCACGCGCGAGAACACGCACGAGCTTGCCGCGCTCGAGCGGCTTCCCGGCTGCGCCGGAGTGAAGGTGTTCATGGGCTCCTCCACCGGCTCGCTGCTGGTCGAGGACGACGCCGGCGTGCGCGCGATCCTCGAAGTCATCCGGCGGCGCGCCTCGTTCCACTGCGAGGACGAGCACCGGCTCGCGGAGCGCAAGCACCTGCGCGTGCCGGGCGATCCGCGCTCGCATCCGCTCTGGCGCGACGAGCTCGCGGCGCTGCAATGCACGCAGCGCCTGGTGCGGCTCGCGCGCGAGACCGGCAAGCGCGTGCACGTGCTCCACGTCACCACCGCGCAGGAGATGGAGTTTCTCAAGGACCACAAGGACGTGGCTTCGGTCGAGGCGACGCCGCACCATCTCACGCTGGAAGCGCCGCAATGCTACGAGCGCCTCGGCGCGCTGGCGCAGATGAACCCGCCCGTGCGCGAAGGGAGCCACCGCGCGGCCATCTGGCGCGCGCTCGCGCAGGGGATCGTCGACGTGCTCGGCTCCGATCATGCGCCGCACACGCGCGAGGAGAAGGCGCAGCCTTATCCGGCAACGCCGTCGGGCATGACGGGGGTGCAGACGCTGGTGCCGGTCATGCTCGACCACGTCAATGCCGGCCGGCTGTCGCTCATGCGCCTCGTCGATCTCACCAGCGCCGGCCCGGCGCGCCTGTTCGCCATCGCGCGCAAGGGCCGCATCGCCGCCGGTTACGACGCCGACCTCACGGTGGTCGACCTCAAGCGGCGCGCGACCATCAGCGACGGCTGGATCAGGTCGCGCGCGGGCTGGACGCCCTATGACGGCGTGACCGTCGCCGGCTGGCCGGTCGGGACCTTCGTGCGTGGACACCGCGTCATGTGGGAGGGCGAGCTCGTCGCTCCCGCGCGCGGCGAAGCGGTGCAATTCCTGGAGACGCTGGCCGGCGGCTGAGACGCCGCGGCGGGTGGTGTACGCGTCCTGCGGTGCCACGCAAGTGTGGCTGCGAACTCGCATGTCATCCCCGCGCAAGCGGGGATCCAGTCATCGCCGGCCTTGGGGAGCGGCGCCGCTTCGTCGCCGAATCGCACGTTCGCATGACGGCGCGAATTGACGCTGAGCTGAAGCCGTCAATCGATTCAGCCGGCACGACCGTCAGTCGAGCATCGCCTTGGCCTTCCAAAGGTCCCACGGCCGGTCTGCAACCGACTGCATGATCTTGTCGGTGGTCTCGCATTCGCCGGCATCCATATAGACGATGTCGTCCGGGCCGAGCGCCATCGCGTTCAGCTGCTGGCGCGCGTTGATCTCGGTGTAATAGGCACGGAATACGGTAATGGGTATCGTCGGTCCGACGACAACATTGCCGTGGCCGCGCAGCAGAACCACGCAGGCCGAGCCCATTGCGGCAACCATCGCCTTCCCGAGTGGGGCCGAGCTGATCATCAAATCCGAGTGCTTGAGCACGTTGCGAATCTCGAAGATCGGCGCGCCAAGACCAAGGAACGAGGCGTTGTGCAGCAGGGGCCGCAGCGGCGCCTTGGTCGAAGCGAAGGGAACAACGGTCGGTGAGTGGCTGTGCACGATTGCATTGACGTCCGGACGTGCCTTGTAGACTTCTCCGTGAATCCAGCGCTCGTAATAAAGCCTTTTGTCGCGGTCCTTGGCGTGAACCGCTTTGTTCTCAAAATCGTGCTCAAGCACATCCGCAGCGGTAACAAGCGCGGGCGCGATCGAACGCGACATGAAATAGGTGTCGCCCTTTACGGGATGGCGGACGCTGACATGGCCAAATCCGTCCAGCACGCCTTCGTTGGCAAGGATACGATTGGCCGCGACCAGATCGGAAATCGTTTCGTCGATGGGGTTCCTGTCGGCCATCGCGGCCCTCCCGCTATTTCTCTTCGATGACAGCGTCGGCGATCATCTACGTCCAGCATTCCGGGTCCGCGGCGACGCAGGACCTTGCGGCACGTAGGGTTACGCTTTCGACGGCCGCCGGTTAGTGGCCGGTTACGATTGCGAAGATCGCGCCCACATCTTCCGGAACTGCGTCGCCCCGCCAGGCGATATACCGGTCCGGCCGGACGATTACGAGATCGCGGCCATAGAGCTCTCGTGCCTCGGGCATCGACACGTCGAGCACCGTGAGCGGAATACCCTGGTTCGCGGCCGCCTGCTCGAAGGCCTCTGTTTTCAGCTTTCTGCCGTCAAGCCGCAGCAACGTGAACCCCTTGCCGAAGTGGTCATAGAGCGAGCCTCCCATCTCTCGCTCGGCGTCGAGCCAAAGATGCGGTGCCCTTCCTCCCGGGAGGCCGCTCGGGAAATACTCGTCATAGGTTGCAGGGAAGATATCTTCGGGGGGATCGCCGTCCGCGATGACGATCGGCGAACCGTCGTACCGTCCGCCAAGTTGCACGCCGGCGGCATCGATATGCTCGGGCCTGCAGAAATGGTTCTTGCGGATGTAAGTCATCTGCGACGCCAGCTCGCGCGCGGCATCACCGGCAGGCCCATCGGCCTCGATATCGTCGGGTACCACGGCATCATGCATCATGGATGCGTACTTGCGTGAAGCGCCCGTGTTGCGGTGGCCGACGGGTTTGCGCTCCGCCTGGTAGGAATCGAGCAACCGGTCGCCGCCCCAGCCCTGCAGGATTGCGGCCAGCTTCCAGGCGAGGTTGTGGCTGTCGTCAATGCCGGTGTTCATGCCAAAACCGCCGGTCGGCGTGAACAGATGCGCGGCGTCTCCGGCGATCATGATGCGCCCCGCTTTGTAGCGTTCCGCGACCAGTGCCTGGCCGGCGCTCCACGGATAGTGGCCGATCACCTCAACCGGGATGTCCGCGCCGATGGCGGCTTTGACCCACGCGGTGACCTCGTCCCGGTCCACGTCGGTGTGGCCACCTTTGGGCTTGATCAGCATCATGAATTCATCGCCGCCGTTCAGCGTAAACAAAACCCCGCGCGTATTTGGATCGGGATTGACCGCCCAGTACATCCAAGCCCGCCGCTGCCCGACGAACTTCGGATAGAGATCGGGTATCCGCATGTGAATGGAAAAGAACTGACCGGACCAATAGGCGTCCTTCTTCTGGACGTCGCCTTCGTACCCGATGCCGAGCGTCTTTCGAATGAATCCATGCGCACCGTCGCACCCGACCGCGTAGTTGGCGCTCCAGACGATCTCCTGTCCGCTGACAGTATTGCGTGCATTGACGCGAACGCTTTTCTCGTCCTGCGTAAACCACTGCGCTCGCCATCCGAACCGCACGTCGACATTGGCGGCCTGGCGGACCTTTTGGAAAAGGAAGCGCTCCACATACATCTGATTGACGTGGAACATCGGCTCAGGGAATTGATCGGTCACCGGCATGTCGCGGCGCATCGCCACGCGCTCAAGCCCGTTCGGCATCGGGAAGCGAAAAATCTCGTGCCTGCTGAGGCGGGTGAAATACGCCTGGTCGAACGGGTGGTCGCGCGGCAGCCCCAGTTCCCGCACCTGATCGGAGAGGCCGAGTTGCCGGTAAATCTCCATTGTCCGTGCGTTCTGGCCGTTCCCCTTCGGGTGCCAGCGCTCGTGCGGCTCGGTATTGATGATCGTCGACTTGACGCCGTAGAAATCGAGAAGAAGCGCCAGCACCAGTCCGACAGGGCCGCCGCCGACAATGACCACCGGCGTGTTGAGCGGGTTGGTCCTCACCATCTCGTCTCCCGTGATCACGGAGCTTTACCGCAAGGTTGCAGGTTGCAACGTCAATTCTGCTTCGATGAGGCTCGCTTGCCGCAGACTTGCGCGAATGCCGCCTACAGCTCCTGAGCTTTGCCGATCGTTCGCGACACCCGGCATGACAACGCCGACGCGACTCGAGGAGCGGGATGACTTTTCTTCGAATCGTCATCCCGATCCGACGTCTTGTCCGAGCATGATCTTTTCCGAAAACCGCTGCACACTTTTCGGGATGCGCTCTAGTCGCCGGCGACGAAGAAATGCCAGGTGCCGTCGGGCCCGATGCCCAGGCGGTAGAAGGAATAGACGCCGAAGGCCAGCATGTCCTTGTAGTCGGCGCCGGTGACAATGCGGAACAGCTCCACCTTCTGCGGCGGGGTGAGCGCGGTGAGCGACATGCGCACGAAATAGGGCCAGACGTACATCTCCTGCCGGGTGCCCTCGTCGACGCGCACGAAGCCGAGCTCGAGGATCAGCGTGAGGATCGAGAGTACCTCGACGCCGTCGGAATCCGGATAGGTCGCCTTCCAGAACGCGACCGGATCCTTTTCGTCGGTGAATGCGAAGACCGGCTTCGCCTCCTTCACGAGCGCCGCGAGCTGCTCGAGATCGCCGCTGCGGGCGGCGGCCAGAATGCGCTCCCGGGTGCGCGCCACCGCTGCCGGCAAGCGCGACAGATCGGTGATGATCTCGGGCACGGACGCCGGCGACGGGGGAAGCACGTGGCCGGACGGCTTGCTCTGCTTGCCGCCGGAGGTCTGCGCAAGCGCGCCGCCGCTCGCGATGAGCGCCAGCGCCAGCAAGCTGAGGCCAATGCGCAGCATGGGTGGGCCGCCGATTGAGACGATGCCACTCTACCAGAAGCGCGGAATCGATGGCGAGCGCTCCTGAACAGCAAAGCGATCAGCGCCTCGTTCGGCCTCGTGCTGAGGAGCATCGCAGCGCAAGGCAAGCTCACAGCCGTCCGAATTCACGGTCGCGCTGCGATGCGTCTCGAAGCAGGAGGCCGCCGGCAGAGCGGGGCCGCCCGTCCTTCGAGACGCGCGCTCTGCGCCGTCCGAGCGCGCGGCGTCGCCGCGATCTGCGCGCTCCTCAGGACGAGGGCGGAGCGAACGCTCTGCCAGCCAACGGGCCATATGCGATAGCCGTCTCCACAAGGGGGAGGGAGCAGACCGGGTCTGCGGCTCGGACAGATGCCAATTCGACGAGACGCGCACCAAGTCTTGGATGGCGCGTGAACCTTTCCGAAAACCGCTTCCCGCTTTTCGGGATCAGGCGCTATTGCCGGCGCGGGGCGAGCGAGAACTCGCCGTTGCGGATGCGCACGGCGAGGCCCTCGGCGAAGCGCGCCGCCGCTTCCTCGCCGTAGGTCGAGACGAACTCGGCAAAGGCGGCGAACAGGCAGGCCTGCGCCAGGCAATCTCCGTCGATGCCCTCGATGCGCGCCTCGGCCCAGGCCGCGTGCAGGTAGCCGAGCGCAGCGCGTTTCTGTTCGTGGTCGGGAGCCTGCCCAGGGGCCTCGATCGCGTGTGCTGTCATGTCCATATCGATGTGCGGCCGGTTGCGGGTGGCGGCACGTTAGCACGCGGCCCGCGCGCGCCTAGAGCGCACCTCGAGGAACGGTTAATGCGCGACCGGCGCAGCGGCAAAAGCCTCCGGCGGGGCGGCCGCTCGGTCAATTGGCGTAGCGCGCCGTCATCTCGCGGGCGATCTTCGAGCCCTCTTCGAGATAGCGGCGGATGACCACATCGGCCGCCGGCGTGCAGGTGCGGTAGGTCTGCTGGTAGCCGCGATAGCCGCGGTTGAAGCTCGCGATCATGCGGGCGCGCCGGTCGCCGCCAGGGGCCTCGGCATCGATGATGGCCAGCATCTCGTTGCGCCATTTCATGCCTTCGTTGGCGCCGCAGAGATTGCGCAGATAGTGCAGCGC
>JBAUOM010000064.1:0-4545 GCA_049579765.1 Xanthobacteraceae bacterium | reverse complement strand
TCATCGCCCTCGCAGCGATCGACGGCGAGAAGGTCATCGGCGGCCTCGTTGCCTATGAGCTCGACAAGCTCGAACGGATGCGGCGCGAGATCTATATCTACGATCTTGCAGTCGACGCGGCGCACCGGCGACGGGGGGTTGCCACGGCCCTGATAGAACATCTGCGCGAGATCGCTGCACAACGCCGTGCTTGGGTCATCTACGTTCAGGCCGACTATGGCGACGAGCCCGCCATTGCGCTCTATGAGAAGCTTGGGGTGCGCGAGGACGTCCTCCATTTCGATATCGGGATCGAACGGACGCCCCGAGCGCCATGACGATTGGTCGAAGGCGTGCGGGCCGTGCCTGCCGCCCCCAGCAGCGATGATTGGTGGCCGCCCTCTCCTTCGAGACGCCGCCACGCAAGTCGGGTTTACCCGACTTGCGCATTGAACGCGCCCGATCTCGGGAACGCGAGCCTCGGCTCATGCGACTGGCGACCCGGTCGCGGATGGAAAACCGCAAGTATCGGGCGTCGTCAACGCGCGGGCACCTCGGGCTTCCGCGTACCTCTGCGGGATGCTAGCGTTCACACTCACCTCTCGTCGCTCCGCGGAATATCTGTGCGAGATCGCGTGCATCAACTGAAAGCGCGAGACGAAACCGGCCGAAGGGTCCGCGTCTATGTGGCTCTCGGCCTGGTGACGGCGGCGACGCTGATGCTGCAGATCATCGAGACCAGAATCATTTCCGTGACCTCCTGGTACCACCTGGCGTTCTTCGTCATCAGCATCGCCATGTTCGGCCTGACCGCCGGTGCGGTCTTCGTCTATCTGCGCAAGGACAGGTTCCGACCGGAGCGGCTGTCCTACGACCTGGCCGTGGCGACGCTGGCCTTCGCCTTGACGACCGATCTCGCCATCGTCGTGCAATTGACGCTGGTCACGGGCGCGGCGCCGTCGCTCACCGCGCTGGCGGCCTGGGCGGAATTCGCGCTCTGCCTGGCCTTGCCGTTCTTCTTTTCGGGCATCGTGGTGAGTCTCGCGCTGACGCGCAGCCCCTACCCGATCGGAAAGGTCTACGGCGCGGACCTGATCGGCGCTGCCATCGGGTGCATCGGGGCGCTCGTGCTTCTGAACGTGACGAGCGGACCGTCAGCCGTGTTGTGGGTCGGTGCCGTCATAGCGCTTGCCGCGCTCGGTTTCGCCGGCTCCGGACTCGGCGAGCTTCACGAATCCGGCGCGATCGGTGCCAAGCTCTTTCGCTACCGCCGCAGCATCCTCGCGGGGTGCCTGCTGTTTGCGATTGCCAACATGCTCACGATCCATGGCGTCCGGCCGACGATCGTCAAGGATGCCTTGGAAGCGCCGGGCGACTTTGCCTATGATCGCTGGAATTCGTTCTCCCGCATCACCGTCGGTGAAAGCTACGCAGGCCCGGCGGCAACGTGGGGGCCTTCGCCGCGCTTTCCGATCCCGACGATCGAGCAGCGATGGCTGACGATCGACGGCAGTGCCGGCACCGGCATCTACCGCTTCGACGGGAACCTCGCGAGCCTGGACTTCCTGCGCCACGACGTGACCAACCTCGCCTATGCCATTCCGGACCTGAAGACAGGCGCCGTCATCGGCGTGGGCGGCGGCCGGGATGTCCTGTCGCAACGCCTCTTCGGCGTGAGGGATGTGACGGGCATCGAGATCAACCCGATCACCATCGATCTCCTGCAGCGCCGCTTTTCCGATTACACCGCGATCGCGACATTGGACGGAGTGAAGCTCGAAGTGGACGAGGCACGCAGCTGGTTTGCCCGCACGCCGCGCTTCTTCGACGTCATCCAGATGAGCCTCATCGATACCTGGGCGGCGACGGGCGCCGGCGCCTTCACGCTCACGGAGAACGGTCTTTACACGGTCGAGGCCTGGCAACGCTTTCTCGGCCGGCTCAACCCGGACGGCCTGTTCACCGTGAGCCGCTGGTACGCGGTTGGCGAAGTGGACGAGACCGGCCGAATGGTCAGCCTTGCCGTCGCGACCCTGCTTGCGAACGGCGCCGCCGAGCCCAGGCGCCACCTGTTCCTCGCGGCGGCGGGAAACATAGCGACCCTGATCGTGACGAAGTCGCCGCTCTCGCCGGCAGCGCTCGCAGCGCTCAAGGACGCCGCCAAGACACATGAATTTCCCGTGCTGCTGAGCCCGGACAGTGCGGCGGCGTCCGCCAAGCTCGAGAAGATCGTCAGCGCCACGGACCGCAGCGCGCTCGACCAGACCACGGCCGCCTTCCACCTCGATCTCACGCCGCCGACCGATGCGCGCCCTTTCTTCTTCAACCAGCTGAGGTTCCTCACGCTGTTCGATGCGGACGTGCTCGCGCATCTCGCTCACGCCGGCGTGGTCGCGGGCAACCTGATCGCGACGCTGACCCTCGCCATGCTCGTTGTGATATCGGTCGTGCTCGTCGGCGCCACGATCGTCGTTCCGTTGCAATCGACGGTCAGAGAAACCGGCTGGCAATTGGCCGTGGGCGGCACCGTCTATTTCGGCCTGATCGGGATCGGCTTCATGATGGTCGAGATCGCTCTCCTGCAGCGGATGAGCGTCTTCCTCGGTCATCCCACCTATGCCCTCAGCATCGTTCTGTTCAGCCTGATCCTTTGGACGGGCCTCGGCAGCATGGCATCCGAGCGCGTGCAGCTCGCCGGGGCCGGCAAGCTCATCGTCTGGAGCCTGGCGAGCGCCGCCTACCTGTTTGCGTTGCCGTTCTGGCTGCCGGCGCTCCTCGCCGAGCTCGATGGAGCGGGCCTTTTCGTTCGTGCCGGCCTCTGCGTTCTTGTGCTGGCGCCGGCAGGCTTCCTGATGGGCTTTGGATTCCCGACCGGCATGCGCCTGGTCTCCGCGATCAACACCGGTCCCACGCCGTGGTTCTGGGGCATCAACGGAGCCGCAGGCGTTCTCGCGGCGAGCCTTGCCGTTGTCACCAGCATTGCGTTGAGCATCGACACGACGCTGCGGATCGGAGCCGCCTGCTACCTCCTGATCGCCGCACCCGCCGTGTTGCTGGTCTTGGCCGGCGCGCGATCCCGCCCCGCCCTGGGACGGTCCCTGCACCCGAGCACAGCCGCGAACGTGTAGAAATTATCGGTCAGCCGTGCTTCGGCCGTTACCCCGAGTTGCGGCTCTCAATATTGCGCGAACGCGCTCGCCTTGTTCTCGCTGGCCGTGCGCATGCCGGGGCGACATTGACAATAAGTGTAACTACATGCAAATTGAATGGACCTACACGCACAGGGTAGAATGGCCGCCGATCTTTCGGAATGCCCCGATTGCCTATGCTTGGCCTCCCGGCAGGCGGCGCGCAGGATCACGCGGGCGTTCGACCGGCAGCTTCGCCCGCACGGGCTGCGCATAACCCAATTCTCTATTTTGGTGATGCTGATCCTGGCCGGCCCACTTACGATCGGCGAATTGGCCGACAGACTCGGCATCGAGCGCACAACCTTGTCGCGCAATCTTGCGCTGATCGAGTCCGCGGCGTGGATCACCATCAGGCCAGGCGATGACGCGCGCTCGCGCCTGGTCTCGGTGACCGGGAAAGGACGCGCGGTGGTATCGGCGTCCCTCGGTGCCTGGCGGCGCGCGCAGGCAGCCGTTGCGGCGGTCATCGGCCCATCGGGCGTCGACGCGCTCCGAACCCTTTCCCGCTCGCAGTTCGGGTGACGACTGAAGCCGCTGCAAGATCGCCCTCACCTCGTGCGAAAGGATGTAGCTACACTCAACAGGAGGAAAACATGCTGGATTTCATTGGCACGGTCGTCACGGCAACCCTGATGGTGTTCGCCGTCAATGCCGTGATCGTCTTCATGGATATCCCCCGCTTCGCGAAACTCGTGCTTGCACTCGTCATCGGCCTATGGATCGGGCTTGCGGCCGCCGCGGGGGCGGCTGGGATGATCGCCATCTCGAAGCCGTTCCCTGTCGTCGGAATTTTCGTGGCCCTGCCGCTCGTGGCGGCGGCGAGCGCAACGGCATGGCCTGCCGCGCGTAGAGCCATGACGAGCGTGCCCATGCCGCTGATGATCGGCCTCAACATCGGCCGCATATTCGCGGTGCTGTTTCTTCTGCTGGGGGCGCAGGGGCGACTCGCAGGTCCATTCCCGTTCTTTGCCGGCTGGGGCGACATCATCACCGGTGTGGTGGCCGTGCCCCTGCTGTGGCTTTCCATTGACGATGGAACCAGACCCATTGGTGCAATCGCTGTTTGGAACCTGTTCGGTGTCGCCGACCTCGCGCTGGCAATTGCACTCGGCGTCACATCGGCGGAAGGCTCGCCATTGCAGGTCTTCACCACAGCTCCCGGCTCGGCTGCGATGCAGCAACTCCCATGGTCGTTTGTTCCGACGGTTCTCGTGCCGTTTTGGCTGATCTTGCACGCCATCATCTGGGTTCAGCTTCGCCGGCATGCGCAGCGCAGTCATCCAGCGAATGCAGCTGCCTAGTGTCCCTTAGATTCCGAAGTTCGTATCTGAACGTGCCGCGAGTGCTGACGAACTTCGGAATCGGACCACTAAAG
>JBAUOM010000063.1:0-5711 GCA_049579765.1 Xanthobacteraceae bacterium | reverse complement strand
CTCACCCACGGTCTTCAGTGACCCAGGGGGTATCGGACACCCGCCCATCACCGCGACCCCTACACTATGCGAGTCGCGGTGATGAAAGTTACAAGGGGTTAAGGTCTCTCGATAATCCGAACCCCCTCACCCCACCCTCTCCCCTGCGGGGGACAGGGAGCACACCGAGATCGTGGCGCGCTCACGCAATCTCGCCGCGGGTCGCTGTTCCGTATCGGCGACTTGCGATTCCGAGTACTGGCTTCTTGTCTGAGCATGATCTTTTCCGAAAACCGCTGCACACTTTTCGGGATCATGCTTTAAAACCCCTTGGGCAGGTCCGCCGCCCATTTCGCCTTGATGCGGGCGTCGAGCGCCTTGCTCGAGCGGGCGATGACCGGGAAGGTCTTCTTGCGGCGGAAGGGGACGCAGGCGTCGATCACCACCCGCGAATTGCGTCGGTCGGTGTCGCCGTCGTAGCACATCGGATCGAGCGCCGAGCTCCAGCCGCCGTGGATGACGTCGACTTGGTCGCGCGGGTCGCAGCGCGTGCACATCGCCCAGATCACGTCGTTGAAGTTGGTCGGATCGATGTCGTCGTCCACGACGATGGTCCAGCGGTTGCAGTAGGCGCCGGCGTGACAGTGCGCCGCCACCATCCCGGCCTGCTTGGCATGGCCGCCGTAGAGCTGCTTGATCGAGATGGTCAGCATGAAGCGGCTGCCGCCGGCTTCGTGCGCCCACACGCCGCGCACCTCCGGGATGCCCGCCGCCTCGAGCTGGTTCCAGACCGCGCCGCAGCGATAGGTGCCGAGATAGAACGTGTTGTCGTTCGGCGGTACCGCCGGGATCGCACCCATGAGGATCGGGTCGTTGCGATGCATCATCGTGGCGATGCGGATCGCGGGCTCGGGCCGGCTGCCGCCGGCGTAGTAGCCGGTCCACTCGCCGAGCGGCCCCTCCTGGATCTCGTCGCCCGGATGGATGAAGCCCTCGAAGGCGATCTCCGAATTCGACGGAACCGGCAATCCGGTCCTGGGCATGTTGAACACTTCGATCGGCTCGCCGAGGATGCCGCCGGCCGCCTCGATCTCGTTCTTGCCGTAGGGGATCTCCAGGCCGCCGAGCATGAACAGCGCGGGGTGGATGCCGGCGATGACGGCGACCGGGCAGGGCTGGCCGCGGTCGTGGTACTTGCCCATGATGATGCGGCCGTGCTTGCCGGGCGACATCATGACCGACGCCACATCCGGCTGCTGCGACTGGATGCGGTAGGTGCCGTAGTTGATCCAGCCGGAGTCGGGATCCTTCATCACGACCAGGCACGCGGTGCCGATGAAAGGCCCGCCGTCGTGCTCGTGCCAGACCGGGGTGGGAATCGTTTCGATATTGACGTCCTTGCCCTCGAACACGTTCTCGAGCAGCGGACCGCCGTTGACCGACTTGGGCGCGTGCGACGGCGCATTCTTCATGTAGTTGCGCCACCACTGGATCAGCTCCATCTCGGAGCCGTCGGGCGGCAGTCCGAGCGCGACGTTGATCCGGGGCACCGAGGTCAGGATGTTGGCGACGATGCGACGGCCTTTCGGGAAGCCCGGAACCTCGTCGAACATCACGGCGGGGTTGCCCATCTTGCGCTGGTAGATGTCGACGATGCCGCCGATCTCCTCCTTGGGCTCGGCACCCTTGATGACCTTCAATTCGCCGGCGGCCTTGACCCCGTCGATCCAGTCCCGGAGATCCTTGTTGGCCATGTTGCCTCCCTGCGGCTCCCGGACGTATTTTGGCAATTCCTTCGTACAATACAAACCGATGAGCATCTACCTGGGCGTGCGCGGTTCGCGCCTTGAACGGAAGCGGAGCGCACGATGGCAATGACGCTGGGTCAAGGCGCCACCAAGGCCGGTGCGCAGGTCGGACGCTCGGTTGCGCGGCTCGAAAGCCGCGACAAGGTCACCGGGCGCGCGGAATACACCCACACCATGCGGCTGCCCGGCATGCTGCACGCCAAGATTTTTCGCAGCACGGTCCCGCACGGCCGCATCAAGTCGGTGGACACCGCCGCGGCGAAGCAGGTGCCGGGCGTGCTCCACGTCGTCACCATCGACGACGTGATGAAGGTCCTGCCCGACCCCTATTACGGGCCGGCTTTCCACGACCAGCCCATCCTGGCGCACGAGAAGGTGCGCTTCGTCGGCGAGCCGGTCGCCGTCGTCATCGCCGCCGATCCGCACGTCGCGGAAGAGGCGGCGCAACTTATCACCGCCGAATACCAGGAGCTGCCCGCGGTCTACGACGAGGTCGACGCGCTGACCAGCAAGGTCTACGTGCACGAGCAGTTGAAGCCCGCGGGCACGTTTGCCGACCTCAAGCATCTCAGGGGCGCGAAGGACACCAACCTCGCGCTCGACTATCGGCTGCGGCGCGGCGACTTCGAGAAGGCCTATGCCGCCGCCGCCCACAAGTTCGAGCACGAATTCCGCACCCAGAAGGTGGTGCACCTGTCGTTCGAGCCGTTCGCCTGCATCTGCGACTACCGGGACACTCACGTCACGTTCCACGACTCGACGCAGGGGCCCTCGTTCGTGCGCACCGAGATGGCGCGCCTGCTCGGCTGGCCGGAAAACAAGGTCCGCATCAAGGTGCCTTATCTCGGCTCCGGCTACGGCTCCAAGCTCTACGTCAAGCTCGAGGCGCTTGCGCTCGCGCTCTCCATGATCGCGCGCAGGCCGGTGAAGGTCGCCCATACGTTCGAGGAGATGTTCTACCAGATCACCAGGCACCCGAGCACGTTCCGCATCAAGAGCGGCGTCGACGAGCACGGCAGGATCGTCGCCCGCAAGTGCGAGGTGTACTGGAACGGCGGCGCCTATGCCGACATCGGCCCGCGCGTGACGCAGAAGGCCGGCCTCACCGCGTCCGGCCCCTACGACATCGACAACGTCTGGATCGATTCCTGCGCGCTCTACACCAACTTGCCGCCGTCGGGCGCCTTGCGCGGCTTCGGCGTGCCGCAGCTCACCTGGGCCTACGAAGGCCACATGGACATGATGGCGCGCGCGCTCGAGCTCGATCCGGTCGAGTTCCGCCGCAGGAATCTCATGCGTGAAGGCCGCGAGCACACGACCGGCCAGGTGCTCGCGGACGGTCCGGTCGAGAAGGTGATGGACACCGTGCTCGAGCGCATGGGCTGGTCGCGGCCGTTCGACAGGGGCGAAGGCGCCCTCCGGCGCGGCCGCGGCTTCGCCATCGCGATCAAGGCGGTGACCTCGCCGACCACCTCGGTCGCCATGGTCAATGTGTCCGCCGACGGGTCCGTGACCCTCTCTTGCGGGACCGTCGACATGGGGCAGGGCTCCGACACCGCCATGGCGCAGATGGTCGGCGAGGTGCTCAACGTCGCTGCCGAGAGCGTGCGCGTGGTGCCGCGCGACACCGACGCGACGCCCTACGACATGGGCACGCTGGGCTCGCGCTCGCTGTTCCACATGGGGCACGCGGTGCGGCGCGCGGCCGAGGAGGCGCGCGCGAAGCTCGAGGCGCTGGCGCGCGAGGTGGGCGAGCCCGAAGGCTCCAACATCCCGGTCGCGGAGCTGTTCCGCAAGCGCTACGGCATGCAGGCCGGCAACGTCATCGGCACCGGCATCTACAAACCCGACTACGTCTCGCCCGCGGCGGGGACCGGCCTGAGCCCCAACGTGACGCCGTTCTGGTTGATCTCGGGCGCCGGCGCCGAGGTCGAGGTCGACACCGAGACCGGACACGTCAAGATCACCAAGCTGGTCAACGTCGTCGACTGCGGCAAGGCGATCAACCCGGAGGCGGTCGAGGCGCAGATCTCGGGCGCCGCGCTGATGCATCTCGGCTTCACCATGTTCGAGAAGATGCACATCGACGGCGGCCAGGTCACCAATGCCTCGCTCGCCGACTACAAGATCCCGGGCTTCCACGACGTGCCGCTCGAGATGGACAATGTCTTCATCGAGCACGAGCAGTCCAACGGCCCGTTCGGCGCCAAGGGCGTGGGGGAGGTCGCGACCTTCTGCGTGTCGCCGGCGATCGCGAACGCCATCGACGACGCGGTGGGCGTGCGCCTCACCGAGATGCCGCTCAACGCCGAGACCGTCTACCGCGCGCTGCGGGCCAAGCAGGGCCGGCCGCTGGAGGGATGACGAGCTGCCCGGCTTGATCATCTCCAGCAGCCCGGCTGGCGGAGAAAGCGACTTCGAGGAAGAGGGCGGCTGGGCGCGAGCGGGGCAGTCCGTGCTTGATATTGCCCTCCGCAAGGCGAGCATTGCGGAGGGCGGCGCCAAGGTACCTCAGTTTGGCAGAGAGCGCTGTACTGAAAAGCGGGCGTCAATTGTTCCGCCGCTGGACACCATTTCATCGTTTTGCCGGTACAAGCACTAAGCTGATGGCGCGAGGTTGTCGCTGCCCCGAGCAAGCGCTTGACGAAATCTGTACGGTTCTGTACAGTCTTTTCGGAGGTGCGAAATGAGCGCGACGCGGCGTAGAGGCGTGGAAGAAGCACGCAATCAGCTTCCCGATCTTCTTGACGCGGCTGAAAAGGGCCAGCCGACGATCATCACCAGGCATGGCCGGCCGGTCGCGGCGCTGATGCCGATCGAGGCTTACGGCGCCGCCCTTCGCCAGGAACCACTGACGCCGCTCGCAGGTTCCGGTCGCGGACTATGGGGAAAGGACAGCACGCGCACGCTGCGCAGGTTGCGCGACGAATGGAGCCGCTAGAGTTCGAAGATCTGCCGGACCAGGCGTTGCTCCTGGTGGACTCGGCGCCGGTCATCTACGTCCTCGAGGGCCATCCGAGATTCGGGCCGCGCTTCAAGCCGCTGTTCGAGGCCCACGCGGCGGGGCGCCTGCGGTTTGCCGTGACGACTCTCACGATCGCGGAGGTACTGACGGGCCCTCTCCATGCAGCCGACGAGGCGCTCGCGCGGCGTTACCGCGGCATTCTCGAGTCGTGGCAGCCGATCGCGCTTGACGTCGACATTGCGGTTAGTGCGGCGAGACTACGTGCATCGCTCCGCCTCAAGCTGGCAGATGCCGTTCAAACCGCGAGCGCCTTGGCGATCAACGCTGCCGCCCTGGTGACGCATGACCGCGATTTCTCGCGCGTGCGCTCGCTGCGCATCCTTTCCTGATGGCAGTCGTCACGGGCTCGCACCGCGTTCGGCGAAATCTATCCCTCGAGCTCGCGGCGCACGATGGCCGCGCCGGCGACCATGGCCGCAAGCTTGGCGAAGGCCACCTCGCGCGGCAGATATTTCAGCCCGCAGTCCGGGGCCACGATCAGCCGCTCCGGAGCGACGTAGGCGAGCGCGCGGCGGATGCGCTCGGCGACGCGCGCCGGTGTCTCCACCGCCATGTCGCCGAGATCGAGCACGCCCAGGACGATCTTTTTGTCGGGCAGCCGCGCCAGGATCGCGCAGTCGAGCTTGGGCTGGGCGGCCTCGATCGAGATCTGGTCGACCTTGCAGGCCGCGAGCTCTCCGAGGAACGAGTAGCCGGAGGGCTTCTCCTTCACGCGCGCGGCGTAGCCGAAGCAGAGGTGGAGCGCGGTCGTCCCGCCCACGCCGTCGAGCGCGCGGTCGATCGCCGCCACCGCGAAGCGGCGCGCCGCCTCCGGCCGCGCCTGCAGGAACGGCTCGTCGAGCTGCACCACGTCGGCGCCGGCGGCGAACAGGTCCCTGATCTCCTCGTTCAGCACCGCG
>JBAUOM010000062.1:0-9894 GCA_049579765.1 Xanthobacteraceae bacterium | reverse complement strand
ACCATGTCAAACAGCGTAGTCTTCTTTGCTCCCGCGCGGCGCGTTGCTGCGCCCGGGTTCTCTGCTTTCCTCTTCGTCCCGCCTTCGCCGAAGCGTCGGCGGTTATGTCTGCCTTTAGCCCTTGCCGCTGCGAGCCGCCCCGACCGAGGGGCGGAGGAGCGCCGGGAGGCGGTATCCTCATTCCGTCGCGCTCGTAAGGCGCGACACCACGTTTGCGAGACGCGGCCGTCCGGGGCAAACCGGAACGGGCCTCGCGGCGCTCCACCTGGCGGTTTTGGGCCCGCTCCGCGCCATCCGGCTTCCGCAGTCGCCTGCGGCTCCCGTTGCGCGGGCGACCTTCGCTGCCGGGTGTCGCGCCCGGTCGGCCGAAGGTCCCGAACCTCCCGGGCACGGTTTACGAGCCGCGGCCGGGACGCCACTCCCCCGCTCCGCCTTCAGGATCGTCTCCGGAGACGCCCCTCGATGAGCGAGGATGACGAGTCGTAGCATAGGCGCGCCACGTAGTCAATATAGAAGGCAATAAGTAGTCGAGACGGTCTACCCTCCGTACCGGGGCGGTCGCTTCGGGCGGCTTCGCTGCGCGAGATTTGCGCCGAGGCGATCGAGTCGACTTCATGGATTTCGTTTTCGGCCCGTCATCATAGCCTTCACGAGATTCTCGCGATGTTCGAAACTTGCAACGAGAATGCCGAGAACGTGGAGGACAATCAAAGCTACCGTAATGTTCGCCATTGCCGCATGGAACTCCTCCGTCCACTCGGCTCCCCAGAATGCATCGGTCGTCATCATGTAACCCGTGACGCATGTACCCGTCAGCGTCGCGAACAGGGCAATGATCATGGCCCCGCCAGCCGGATTGTGACCGAGATGACGATGAGCCCTGAAATGCGCGACATCGCGCAAATATGCCAGCACCGCGCGCGGGGACCGAACGAAGGTGCGGAATCGAGCGTGGCGCGGACCGACGAAGCCCCAGACAATGCGCGATACCAGCAACACTGCGATGGCGTAGCCCGCAGCGATGTGCACCTGTTCAATCTCGTCGCCGGTCAAATATGCGATGACGAAGAGCGTGACCAGCGACCAGTGGAAGAAGCGCACGAACAAGTCCCAGACCTTGACCGTCGCCGGCGGCTTCCCGCCGCCGGCTTCGATCGCGCCTTTCGCGGTGGCCATCATTCGAGCCGTCACAACCGGCCGACGATGGTGCCGTTGGTCGGGTCGACGAAGAGTTCGACTCGGCTGCCGTTCTTGTCGATCGTGTACAACTCCCCGCAGGCGTTCTTCAGTTTTGCCTTTTGCACCTTGTAGCCGAGTGCCTCCACCTTGCTGCGCAGGGCGTCGATCGAGAGCCATTGATCCTGCGGCGCGGCCGTGCAGGGCCGCCCGAGGCTTCCGGCCTGGGCAAGAGTGGCGCTGCCGACCATGGCGGCCGCGACGATCAAAATGGTGATCTTGCGCATGGATAATCTCCGGGTTTTCGCCTTGCCGCGGGACGCGGCGGGCAACGACGCGAGATTGGCCGAACGCTGCTGACCTCCCGCTGTTGATCCATGTCAGCAAAATGTCAGGGCGACTCTGCCATCATGCCGAGATCGAGAAGGGACTAAGCCCCATGCATTTCGTTTTCCGGTCGGCGCTGTTTGCGGCCACCATTGCCCTGACCGGCACCGGGGTGGCGCCTTTGCCGACTCATGCACGGGATGGTCATGATGCGGTTCGGCAGGCGGTGGAGCGCGGGGATATTCGCTCGCTGGCGGATATCCTGACGGCAATTCGCGACCGGCTCCCGGGCGAGGTCGCCGGCGTCGAAATCGAGCAGAAGAACGGCCGCTGGCTCTACGAATTCAGGGTCGTCGACCGCAAAGGTCGCTTGTTCGAGGTCTATGTCGATGCCCAGACCGCGGAAATTCAGCGGATCGAGGAGAAGTAATGCGCGTACTCGTCGTCGAGGATGATCCGAGGATCGCATCGGACATCGTGCGTGCACTCGAGGCTAACGGCTACGTCGTTGAAGCCGTCGGCGACGGCGAGGAGGCATGGTTCCGCGGCGACACCGAGGATTACGCTGCGATCGTCCTGGATCTCGGCCTGCCCAAAATGGATGGGCTTTCGGTGCTCAAGCGCTGGCGCGCGAACGGGCTGCGGACGCCGGTGTTGATCCTGACCGCGCGTGGAAGCTGGGCCGAGCGGGTTGATGGCATCGACGCCGGCGCCGACGACTACCTGCCGAAGCCGTTCCACATCGAGGAGCTGCTCTCGCGCCTGCGCGCGATCGTTCGTCGTTCCGCGGGACATGCCTCATCGGTCGTCACCGTGGGAGACGTCACCCTGGACGAGCGACAGATGAAAGTCAGCGTGCGCGGTGTGCCAATCGCGCTGTCGCCGCTCGAATACCGTGTGGTCGCGTATCTGCTCTTGCATCACGGTAAAGTCGTATCGCAGCACGAGCTCGACGAAAACGTCTACGGGCATGGCGAAGAGCACGACTCCAACGCCCTGGAGGTCTTGATCGGGCGCGTGCGCAGGAAACTTGGCGCCGAATTGATCGAAACACGCCGGGGGTTTGGCTACACCATACCGGAGCGGCCCGCATGAGGCGGAGTTCGCTTCGGCTGCGGCTCGTTGCCGGCGGGGTCGTTGCGATTCTCATCGCGCTCGCGGTCGCAGGCGGCGCGCTGACCCTTCTGTTCAAGCGTCACGTCGCGCGTACGATGGCCGAAGACCTCAATATTCATCTCAACCAACTGCTTGCGGGTCTCGACATCGACCCGGAAGGCCGGCTTGTCCTGGCGCGTTCGCCTTCCGACCCGCGCTTCGGCGACCCGCTCTCCGGGTTGTACTGGCAGATCGCCGACGACCGAGGTCAGCTCCTGCGCTCGCGCTCGCTGTGGGATACAACGCTCGCGCTTCCCGCCGACGAGCCATCGCCGGGCGAAGTGCATTTGCACGAAATAGCCGGACCAGCGGGTGCTCGCGTGCTGGTCGCCGAAAGGCTTGTCGGCTTGACGGTCGGAAATGGCCGGCTCCCCGTACGGGTCGCAGTGGCTGCCGATCTTGGGCGCGTCTCAGCCGCCGCGGCCGCCTTCGCAAAGGACCTGGCTGTGGCACTAGGCCTCCTGGCCCTTGCTCTGGCGATAGCGACGGCCGTCCAAGTGAGCCTCGGACTGCGCCCGCTCGACGCGCTGCGTCGCGGCGTCGCGGACATCAGAGGTGGTCGAAACCGGCATCTTCCTTCGGCCGCCCCTGCCGAGGTCCAGCCGCTCGTGGAGGAGCTCAACGCGCTGCTCGACCAACAGGAACGCGACATCGAGCGCGCGCGCGGTCGAGCCGCTGATCTCGCCCACGGGCTCAAGACCCCGCTCGCGGCGCTTGCAGCCGACGCCCGCCGTCTGCGCGAGCAGGGTCAGGCGGCGATCGCTCAGAATATCCAAGGCGTTGGCGAGGCCATGAGCCGCCATGTCGATCGCGAATTGGCGCGAGCGCGCGCGCGTGGAAAGGTGCGGCACAAGGCGGGCGTGTCCACGGAGCTCGCGCCGCTCGTACGATCCCTGATCGCGACGGTGGCACGTACTCCGTCCGGTGAGCGCGTGACCTTCGATTCGCGAATCCCCGGCCAGACGTCAGTGCCGATCGATCGGACCGATTTGGCCGAGATTCTCGGCAACCTTCTCGACAATGCCGCGCGACATGCGGCATCGCGCGTTCGTATCGGCACGAGCCCCGGGTCGTCCGGCCTCTCGATCGTGATCGAAGATGACGGCCAAGGGATCGCTCCCGACGCGCGGTCGCGGGTGGTCGCGCGCGGTGCTCGGCTGGATGAAGGCGGGGAAGGAGCCGGTCTGGGACTGGCGATCGTCCAGGACGTGCTCGAGCTGTACGGCTGGCAGCTCGACCTCGCCGTATCAGATCAACTCGGCGGTCTGAGAGCGGCGATCGCTCCAGGGGCCCCTTCGTCGAGGTGACGGCGAATCCGTTGTGCCCTGCGGTCGAGAATGACCTGTGGCGCCGAACCTGACAGTTGGCTGACGCGCGTCGTCAGTCGGCCGACAGCGGCCTCTTGCTATCAACGCGCGGACGGCAGCGGCCGTTTCCGAGCGCTGCGAGGGCGGGCCGCGATTGATGCAAATCAAGGCTCGCAACATCGCCGGTCCTTAGAGAATGCAGGCTGTTGTCAACGCGGCGTCTCGGGGCGGCATCTGGATGTGGTTCATCAATGGCGTGGTCTCCTCAGGCGGTAGCAAGTCGCCGCTCCCGGCAAATCCGGGCCGGCAGCATCGTTCTTGCGCTGACGATCCTCGGGCTCGCGCCCGCTCGGGCGGGCGACCTTGAGGTCAAGCTCAGCCCGGCGCAGGCGCAAAGCCTTGGCGTTCGCGTCGTACATCCGATCTCGAGCCGAACCGATCAAACCCTGGCGTTCCCCGCCCAGATCGTGATTCCGACCCCGCAACTCTGGGTCGTGAGCGCTCCGGTTGCCGGGATGGTCAGCAGCCTCTCCGTCGCCCGCGGCGACCAGGTGCAGCAGGGCCAGCCGCTCATGACCCTGGAGAGCCCGAGCTTCGTGTCCCTGCAACGCGAGTACCTCCACGCGGTGCAACAGGAGGCGCTGGTGACGCTGCAACTGCGCCGCAACACCGAGCTGTTCAAGGGCAATGCCGCGCCATGGCGGGTCGTGGAGGCCAGTCAGACGGAAGCCCGCCAGGCCAGCATCGCCGTGGCCGAGCGGCGTCAGATGCTGCGGCTGAGCGGGATGTCGGACACGGCGATCTCCCGGCTCACCGATCAGGCCGCGATCACGGCGGTGCTGTCGGTGAGCGCCCCCGAAGCCGGAACGGTGGTCGACGTCGCGATCTCCCCCGGCCAGCGGATCGAACAATCGGCCCCGCTCCTGAAGCTCGCACGTCTGTCGCCGCTGTGGGTGGAGATCTCCGTCCCGGCATCCGGCGTGCGCGCGATCCGACCGGGCGCGCGGGTGGATGTGGAGGGCTACGGCACGCCCGGCCGTATCGTGCTGGTCTCCGAGACCGCCGACGCTCCGACCCAGACCGTGCTCGTCCGCGCCGAAGTGCCGAACACCGGGGAGCTGCGTCCAGGGCAGACCGCGGCTGCGCGGATCAGCTTCCTTTCGCCCGAGGAGGCGGCCTGGGAGATTCCGTACAGCGCCCTCGTTCGGCGCGGCGAAGCCAGCTCCATCTTCGTCGCGATCGAAAGTGGGTTTCGGTTGGTGCCGGTCACCCTGCTCGCCGAGGATCAAGACCATGTGGTGGTCTCCGGCGCGATCACCGACAAGGACGCGGTGGCGATGAGCGGCGTATCGGCGCTGCGGGGCATTCTGCAGGGGCTCGGGGCGGGCGAGTGATGCTCGAACGCCTGGTCGAGTTCGCACTGTCGCAGCGCCTGTTCGTCATTCTGGGCGCGCTGCTCCTCATCGGCGCAGGCGCCATCCTCCTGCCCACCTTGCCGATCGATGCGTTTCCCGACGTATCGCCCGTCCAGGTGAAGGTCATCATGAAGGCGCCGGGCCTGACTCCCGAGGAGGTCGAGCAGCGAATCACCGTGCCGATCGAGCTCGAGCTGCTCGGGATCCCGAACAAGAAAATCCTGCGCTCGACGACCAAATATGCGCTCGCCGACATCACCCTCGATTTCGAGGACGGCACCGACATCTACTGGGCGCGCAACCAGGTCTCCGAGCGCCTGTCCAACGCCGCGCGCGACCTACCGGAGGGGGCGAGCGGCGGCCTGGCCCCGATCACCAGCCCACTCGGCGAGATGTTCATGTTCACGATCGACAGCCCCGACCTGTCGCTCGCCGAGCGCCGGAGCCTGCTCGACTGGGTGATCCGGCCGGCGTTGCGCACGGTCCCCGGTGTCGCCGACGTCAATGCGCTCGGCGGCCATGTCCGCGCCTTCGAGATCGTGCCGGTCAGCGCCGCCCTCGCCGCCCGCGGCATCTCACCCGAGGCATTCCGGCGCGCGATCGAGGCGAACAGCCGCAACGACGGCGCCGGGCGCGTCAATCAGGGCGAGGAGAGCGCGCTCGTGCGCATCCAGGGCAGCATTCGCACCGTCGACGACATCCGCGCGATCGTCGTCGATACGCGGGACGGGACGCCGATCCGGGTTGGCGACATCGCCAGCGTCCACATCGGCGCGCTCACGCGCTACGGAGCCGTCACGATCGACGGCCGCGGCGAGACCGTTGAAGGACTCGTGCTCGGCTTGCGCGGCGCCAATGCGGGTCAGCTTGTGCGCGACGTGCGCCAGCGACTGCAAGAGCTCGAGCCGTCGCTGCCGAAAAGTGTCTCCATCAACGTGTTCTATGACCGCAGCCGGCTGGTCGGCCGCGCCGTCGGCACGGTCGTCCGCGCGCTGGCCGAAGCCACGCTCCTGGTGATCGGTCTGCTGCTGCTGTTCCTCGGCAACTGGCGGGCCTCGCTGGTCGTCGCCCTGAGTCTCCCGCTCGCGGTCGTCATCGCCCTCATCGTCATGCGCGCGGCCGGGATGTCGGCCAACCTGATGAGCCTCGGCGGCCTCGCCATCGCCATCGGGATGCTGGTCGACGCGCTCGTGGTCGTAGTCGAGAACGTCGTCGCCAATCTCAACAAGGAGGGAACAGGCCCGCCGCCGCCGCTGGTCCATGTCGTGTTCCGATCGGTCTGCGAGGTCCTGCAGCCGGTCGCGTCGGGAGTGCTGATCATCATCATCGTGTTCGTGCCGCTGCTCACGCTGCAGGGGCTCGAGGGGAAGCTGTTCATCCCGGTGGCGCTGTCGATCATCTTCGCACTGGCCGGCTCGCTCCTGCTGGCGCTCACTGTCGTTCCGGTCGCAACCTCGTTCCTTCTCAAGACGGCCCCGCATGGCGAGCCATGGCTCATCCGCCTGGCCTCGCGCGCCTATGCGCGTAGCCTGACCTGGGCGCTTGCGAACCCGCGCAAGGTCGGAGCCGCCGCCGTCGCGGGCCTCCTCGTGGCGGGCGTGCTCTATACTCAAGTCGGAAAGACGTTCATGCCGACGATGGACGAGGGCGACATCATCGTCAGCGTCGAGGCGCTTCCCTCGGTCAATCTCGACGAAGCGATCGCGATGAACGCAAGGCTCCAGTCGGCTATTCTCGCGAGCGTGCCGGATGTCGCGGGAATTGTCGCCCGCACCGGTTCCGACGAGCTCGGACTGGACCCGATGGGGCCGAACCAGACCGACACCTTCCTGGTTCTCAAGCCGACGGACCAGCGGCGGACCGCGGACAAGCCCGCGCTGATGCAGCAGCTGCGCCAGACGCTCGCCCAGTTCCCGGGGCTCTCGTTCGGCTTTACTCAGCCGATCGACATGCGCGTTCAGGAGATGATCAGCGGCGTGCGCGGCGATGTTGCGGTCAAGATCTTCGGTCCGGACATCGCGAAGCTGAACGAACTCGCGAGTCGGCTGGCGACGATCCTGTCCGGCATCGACGGCGCGGAGGACGTGTACACCACCCTCAACGAAGGGGCGCAATATTACACGGTCGCAGTGAACCGGCTGGAAGCCGGGCGGCTCGGCCTGTCGGTGGATGAGATTGCCGCTGCCTTGCGCAGCCAGATCGAAGGCCGCACGATCGGTACTGCGCTGGAAAACGGACGGCGTACGCCAATCCTCATTCGCGGGAGCGAGGAGACGCGGCAGGCCCCCACCTTGCTGGCGAATCTGCCCTTGACGCTCGCCTCGGGCCGGCACGTGGCGCTGTCGCAGGTAGCGCTCATCCACCGGGTCGACGGGCCGGTGAAGATCGATCGCGAGGACGGCAGCCGCATGGCGGTAGTGCGGACGAACGTCCGCGGCCGCGATATGGTCGGCTTCGTCGATGCCGCGCAGCAGAAGGTCGCGGCGGACCTGCCGCTGTCGCAAGGATACCGGCTGACCTGGGGCGGGCAGTTCGAAAATCAGCAACGCGCCGCAGCACGCCTGACGGTGGTCGTGCCGGTGGGGCTCGGGCTCATCTTCGTGATCTTGTTCACGACGTTCGGCTCGATCCGCCAGGCGCTGTTGGTACTCGTGAACATTCCATTTGCGCTGATCGGCGGCGTGTTTGCGCTCGTGTCGATGGGCGAATACTTGTCCGTACCGGCGTCGGTCGGGTTCATCGCGCTGCTGGGCATCGCCGTGCTGAACGGGGTGGTGCTGGTCTCGCACTTCAACCAGCTGCGCGCGCGCGGCGTGCCCGAGGATCGCATCGTCGTCGAGGGCGCCCGACGCCGCCTACGCCCCGTCCTGATGACGGCCAGCATCACGGCGTGCGGACTCATCCCGCTGCTGTTCGCCTCCGGGCCCGGCTCGGAAATCCAGCGGCCACTGGCGATTGTCGTGATCGGCGGCCTCTTGTCCTCGACCTTGCTGACGTTAATCCTGCTGCCGATCCTCTATCGCCGTTTCGGCGGTGCTGCGAAGGCGGTGCGATGACCGCCGCGCGTGTGTGCCTGACGCTGGTCGCCGGACGCGAACTGCGACAGGAGCTGTTCGACTATCTCGGCGAACAAACGGATCTCATGTCCGGCTTCACGGCCTCCGAGGCTTCCGGGCACGGACCGACGGTTCGGCTGCACAGCGCGGTCGAGCGGGTCAAGGGACGCGCCGACCGCGTGCTGGTCCGGATCATCCTGGACGACGCCGCGGCGGGACGATTGATCGAACGTCTCGCGCGAGCGTTCGCGGGTACGCACCTGGTCTATTGGATGACCCCGGTCGCGAGGTTTGGTGTGATCGACTGATCCGCCAGGGCGCCCTGCCGCGTCGCGCAACATCCCAAACACATCCCGCTGCGGCCTGATCCCAGCTCGGCTACGCGACGGAAGGGGTCGAGCTCGCGCGGAGTTATGGCGTCAGCCATCTGTCCGTCACCGGCCCAAGCGAAAAAGGCTTGACAATTGTCGAATTAAATTCAATGAATATTATTCAACTAAATCTGGCCATTTCATGTCCCCCAGACGCTACCAGTCCGAACGCCGCGCGGAGACGGCCGAGCAGACCCGCCGGCGCATCGTCGAGGCCACGCATGACCTGCACGCCGAGCAGGGCATCTACGCCACCTCCATGACCCAGATCGCGAAACGCGCCGGGGTGAGCGTCGGCACCGTCTACCATCACTTCCCGAGCTACGAGGACGCCGTCTTCGCCTGCGCCCGCCACGCCGCCGAGATGCGGCCGTTCCCGACCGTGCGCATCTTCGCCGGCTTGCAGACCATGGAGGAGCGGGTGCGCCGCCTGGCGCGGGAGATTTTCGGCTTCTACGAGCAGCTCCCCGAATACGAGCGCGTGCGCTCGGAGCGCTGGGGCATGCCGCCCATTCAGGCCTATGCCGAGCGCGAGGAGAACAACCGCCTGGCGCTGACCTGGGAGGCGCTGCGGCCGTTCAACGTCGGCCCGCGCCTGACCCGCACCTGCTCGGCCTTTCTCGACGTCGCGGTCTACGGCGCGCTCACGCGCGCCGGGATGACCGCGGCGCAGGCCGCCGAGGACGTGGCGGGATTCATCCTGGCGCAGCTCGTGGCCGACAAGGCTGCAGCGGCGGCGCGCTGATCCCGGGATCGAAATTCAAGGAACGGAGACACTCAATGCAAGTCAGGATCGACGAGATCGCCGCCGGCATTTATCGCCTGTCCGTGTACGTTCCGGACATCGCGCCGCCCGCGGGCTTCACCTTCAATCATTTCCTCGTCCGAGGCGATGAGCCGATGCTGTTCCATTGCGGGCTGCGCGCCATGTTTCCGGCGTTGTCGGAGGCGGTGGCCCGCCTCATCCCGGTCGACGCGCTGCGCTGGATCTCCTTCGGGCACGTCGAGGCCGACGAATGCGGCGCGATGAATTCGTGGCTCGCCGTTGCGCCGCGCGCGCAGGTCGCGCACGGCGCCACCGCCTGCA
>JBAUOM010000061.1:0-6439 GCA_049579765.1 Xanthobacteraceae bacterium | reverse complement strand
GTCCCCGCATGAAGCGCATGCCGTCCTCGATGCCTCGCACCACGAGCGGCCAATTCAGGCGCCGCCGGCGGCGGGCTCGCGCCCCTCCGAACTGGTGACCACCGTGTTCCTGTTCGCGTCCATGCTGCTGTCATGGTTCGCCTTCGCCGACGTGGGATTTTGGCATCACAACATCCACGCGGAGCTGTTCCCGTGGATGGTTTCGGGTGATCTTCAGTTCAATTGGGCGCTGCGCGTCGATACCCTGACCGCGGTCATGCTGGTGGTCGTCACCACCATCTCGGCCTTCGTCCACCTCTATTCCATCGGCTACATGGAGGACGATCCGTACCGGCCGCGCTTCTTCTCGTATTTGTCGTTGTTCACCTTCGCCATGCTTATGCTGGTGACGGCGGACAATCTGGTGCAACTGTTTTTCGGCTGGGAGGGCGTCGGCCTGATGAGCTATCTGCTCATCGGCTTCTATTTCCAAAAGCCGGAAGCGAACGCCGCCGCGATCAAGGCCTTCATCGTCAATCGCGTCGGCGATTTCGGCTTTTCGCTCGGCATCTTCGCCGTGTTCCTGATGACGGGCGCGGTCGACCTCGACACCGTCTTCGCGCAGGCGCCGTCGCTCACGGGCAAGACCATCCATTTCCTCTCCTGGAACGTGGATGCGCTCACGCTGATCTGCCTGCTGCTGTTCATGGGCGCCATGGGCAAATCGGCGCAGTTCCTGCTGCACACCTGGCTGCCGGACGCCATGGAGGGGCCGACGCCGGTGTCCGCGTTGATCCACGCCGCCACCATGGTGACGGCCGGCGTGTTCATGGTGGCGCGGCTCTCGCCGCTGTTCGACCTCGCGCCGCACGCGCAGAGCTTCGTCATCTTCATCGGCGGGACGACCGCGTTTTTTGCCGCGACGATCGGCGTGGTGCAGAACGACATCAAACGCATCGTCGCCTATTCGACCTGTTCCCAGCTCGGCTACATGTTCGTCGCGATGGGTACGGGAGCCTACTCGATCGGCATGTTCCACCTGTGCACGCATGCCTTTTTCAAGGCCCTGCTGTTCCTGTGCTGCGGCTCGGTTATCACCGCGATGCATCACGAGCAGGACATCCGGCACATGGGCGGGCTCAAGGACAAGCTCCCGTTCACCTACTTCACGATGGTGATCGGCGCCCTCGCGCTCACCGGGTTCCCGCTCACCGCCGGCTATTTTTCCAAGGACGCCATCATCGAGGCGGCCTATGTGAGCACCAATCCGATGGGGCTCTACGGCTTCGGCACGACCGCCATCGCGGCCGCGCTGACCGCGATCTATATCTGGCGGCTGATCTTCGTGACCTTCCACGGCAGCCCGCGCGACCGCCGCCACTACGACGAGGCGCGCGAAAGCCCGATGACGATGCTCATCCCGCTCGGCTTCCTCGCCGCCGGCTCGATCTTCGCCGGCTACCCGTTCAGGGATCTGTTCGTCGGCCACGCAGTCGGAGAGTTTTTCGGCGATTCGCTCAAATTCGCGGCGAGCAACCACATCCTCGAGGACATGCACCACATTCCCCCCGTCGTCGCCATTGCGCCGACGGTGCTGATGGCACTCGGCTTCGCCCTCACCTGGGAGTTCTACATCCGGCGGCCCGAGCTGCCGGTCGAGCTCGCGCGCCAGCAGCAGCCGCTCTACAAGTTCCTGCTCAACAAGTGGTACTTCGACGAGATCTACGACTTCCTCATCGTCCGCCCCTTGCTGTGGCTGGGCCGTGCGTTATGGAAGTACGGCGATGGCTGGGTGATCGATGGGTGGGGACCGGACGGCGTCTCGGCCCGCGTGCTCGATGTGACCCGCGGCGTGGTGCGGCTGCAGACCGGCTACCTCTACCACTACGCCTTCGCCATGCTGATCGGCGTCGCGGCGCTCATCACCTGGTTCATGTTCGGCGGACGGGTGGGTTGAGATGAGCTGGCCGATCCTGTCCGTCACCATCTTCCTGCCGCTCGTCGGCGCGCTGCTCGTCATGATGATGGGCGGCGACGGCGAGGCGGAGAAGCGCAATGCGCGCTGGATCGCGCTTTGGACCACGCTCATTACATTCGCGATCTCGCTGATCCTGCTCTATCGGTTCGATCCATCCTCGCCCGAATTCCAGTTCGTCGAGAAGCAACCGTGGCTCGCCGGCGCGATCACCTACCACATCGGGGTCGACGGCATCTCGCTTCCCTTCGTGGTGCTCACCACCGCGCTGATGCCGGCCTGCATTATCGCGAGCTGGCTGCCGATCCAACATCGCGTCAAGGAATACATGATTGCGTTCCTGGCGCTGGAGACGCTGATGGTCGGCACCTTCGCGGCGCTCGACCTCGTGGTGTTCTACCTGTTCTTCGAAGGCGGCCTCATTCCGATGTTCCTGATCATCGGGATCTGGGGCGGACCGCGCCGGGTCTATGCCAGCTTCAAATTCTTTCTCTACACGCTGCTCGGCTCGGTGCTCATGCTCCTCGCCATCATGGCGATGTACTGGAATGCCGGCACGACGGAGATTCCGGCGCTGCTGCGCCACGGCTTCCCGCCCAGCCTGCAGACCTGGGCCTGGCTCGCGTTCTTCGCCTCGTTCGCGGTGAAGCTGCCGATGTGGCCGGTGCATACCTGGTTGCCCGACGCCCACGTCGAGGCGCCGACCGCAGGCTCGGTGATCCTCGCCGCCATTCTGCTGAAGATGGGCGGTTACGGCTTCCTGCGTTTCTCGCTGCCGATGTTTCCGGCAGCTTCCCATGACCTGGCGCCGCTGGTGTTCGCGCTCTCGATCGTGGCGGTGATCTATACCTCGCTGGTGGCGCTGGTGCAGGAGGACATGAAGAAGCTCATCGCCTATTCCTCGGTGGCGCACATGGGTTTTGTCACGATGGGCATCTTCGCGGCGACCACGCAGGGAGTTGCCGGCGGCATCTTCCAGATGATCTCGCACGGCATCGTGTCGGCGGCCTTGTTCCTGTGCGTCGGCGTAGTCTACGACCGCATGCATACGCGCGAGATCGCGGCCTATGGCGGGATCGTCAACCGCATGCCGCTCTATGCCGCCGCCTTCATGGTGTTCACGCTCGCCAATGTGGGGCTGCCGGGCACCACGGGCTTCGTCGGCGAGTTCCTCACCTTGATCGGCACGTTCCGGGTGAACACCTGGGTGGCCGCGCTTGCCACCACCGGGACCATCCTGTCGGCGGCGTACGCGTTGTGGCTCTACCGCAAGGTCGTTTTTGGCGCGCTGGTCAAGCCGAGCCTGGCCGCGATCAAGGATCTCGATTACCGGGAGATCGTCACGCTCGGTCCGCTGGTCGTGCTCACCATTCTGTTCGGCATCTATCCCAAGCCGGTGCTGGAAATGTCGGCGGCTTCGGTGGCGCAGCTTCTCGAGAACTACGACCGCGCCCTGGGCGCCGCGAAAGCCGCGGCCCTGCTGACGCATTGACCCGAGGCCTTGAAATCCACCGATGACCGAAACCGTCGAAATCCCTTCGCTGCTGCCGGCCCTGCCGGAAATCGTGCTCGCGATCGGCGCCATGGCTCTGTTGTTGGTCGGGGCGTTCCGCGGCGAGGCGGCGAACAAGGGCATGGAGGGAGCGGCGGTGCTGATGCTGATCCTCACCGCCCTGATCGTGGTGTGGCTGCCGGGCGGGAAGCTCGTCACCTTCGGCGACAGCTTCGTGTTCGACGGCTTCGCGCGCTTCCTCAAGCTCCTGGCGCTGACCGGCTCGGCGGTGGCGATCGTGATGTCGTCCCATTATCTCTCGGCCGCGAAGCAGGAAAGGTTCGAGTATTCGATCCTGATCCTGCTCGCCACCACCGGCATGATGATGCTGATTTCGGCCGCCGATCTGATCGCGCTCTATCTCGGGCTCGAACTGATGAGCTTGGCGCTCTACGTGGTCGCGGCCATCAATCGCGACTCGGTGCGCTCGACCGAGGCCGGACTCAAGTACTTCGTCCTCGGCGCGCTGTCGTCCGGCATGCTGCTCTACGGGGCGTCACTGGTCTACGGTTTCACCGGCAGCGTGACTTTCGCCGGCATCGCCAAGGCGACGAACGAGGCCGGTCCAGGCAATCTCGGGCTCTTGTTCGGGCTCGTTTTCCTGTTCGCGGGATTCTGCTTCAAGGTCTCGGCAGTGCCGTTTCACATGTGGACGCCCGACGTCTACGAGGGCGCCCCGACGCCGATCACCGCCTTTTTCGCGGCCGCGCCGAAGGTCGCCGGCATGGCGATGTTCGTGCGCGCCACCATCGTGGCGTTTCCCGGTATCCTGACGCAATGGCAGCAGATCGTGGTGTTCGTCGCCATCGCCTCGATGGCGCTCGGAGCCTTCGCGGCGATCGGCCAGCACAACATCAAGCGCCTGATGGCTTATTCGTCCATAGGCCATATGGGTTTCGCGCTGGTGGGCCTGGCCGCGGGCACGCAGGAGGGCGTGCAAGGCGTGCTGATCTATATGGCCATCTACGTCGCCATGACGCTCGGAACGTTCGCCTGCATCCTGTCGATGCGCCGCGACGGGCAGATGGTCGAGGAGATCAGCGACCTCGCCGGCCTCGCGCGCACCAAGCCTACGATGGCCTTCTTTCTCGCCATGCTGTTGTTTTCCCTCGCCGGCATTCCGCCCCTCGCGGGCTTCTTCGCAAAGTTTTACGTGTTCCTGGCGGCGATCCAGGCCGGCTTGTTCGCGCTCGCCGTCATCGGAGTGGTCACCAGCGTGGTAGGCGCCTATTATTATCTATCGATCGTCAAGATCATGTATTTCGATGAGCCGGCCAAGCCGCTCGAGCCGATGCCGCACGAGCTCAAGGCGGTACTCGCGGTCACGGGTCTGTTCAACCTCCTGTTCTTCGTCTATCCGAGCCCGCTGGTCGATGCGGCGAATGCGGCGGCGAAGTCGCTGTTCTGAATGAAGCTTGACGCTGAATGAAACTCGAGCCCAGGGCTGCCGCGGCGGGCGTGCGGCTTGTTGCGCACGAGGTGCTCGGCTCCACCAACGCCGAGGCGCTGAACCTGGCGCGGCGCGGCGAGCGTGGTCCGCTTTGGGTCACCGCGGGCCGGCAAAGCGCGGGACGCGGCCGGCGGGGGCGGGCCTGGATATCGGAGCCCGGCAATCTCTACGCCAGCCTGCTGCTGACCTGCTCGGTGCCCGCGCGACATGCGCCGGAACTCTCCTTCGTTGCGGCGCTCGCAGTCTACGACGCCGTAATCGCGGTCGCCGCCCGGCTCCAACCGTTGCTCGCGATCAAGTGGCCCAACGATCTTCTGCTCGCGCGCGCCAAATTCTCCGGCATCCTGATCGAAGGCGAGGGGGGTGAAACGGGCGCATTCGCCGTCGGGATCGGCGTCAATTGTGCGAACCACCCCGCCACCGCCGACTACCCCGCGACCAGTCTCGCCGCCGCCGGCACGCCGGTTTCGCCGGCCACGCTGTTTACCGCACTCTCGCTCAAGATGCTGGAACGCATCGCGCAATGGGGCGCGGGCGCGCGATTCTCGAGCATCCGGGCCGACTGGCTCGCGCGCGCGGCCGGCGTCGGCGAAGCCGTGCGTGTGCGCCTCGCAGATCGTGAGATCGTCGGCCGCTTCGAAGCGCTCGACCAGGCTGGCGGCCTTGTCGTGCGCCTGGCCGACGGCGGCGCCACGACCATCGCCGCCGGCGACGTGTTGCTGCCGGCGCCATCCGCGGCAGGCATGGCGGGTTGATCGGAAAAAGATGATGGCAGGCGTTTCCGACGAACTCGTTTTCGCGCCGCTCGGCGGGATCGGCGAGATCGGCATGAATCTCGCGATCTACGGTTTCGGAAGCGAGCGCCGCCGGCAGTGGATCGCGGTCGATCTCGGTGTCGCTTTCGCCGACGACGCGCTGCCCGGCATCGATCTCATCATGCCGGACATTCGCTACCTCGTCGAGGAGCGCCGCAATCTCCTGGGCCTGGTGCTCACCCACGCGCACGAGGATCATTTCGGTGCGTTGCTCGACCTGTGGCCGCAGCTCAAGCTGCCGGTCTTCGCCACGCCGTTCACCGCGGCGCTGCTGCAGGCCAAGCGGGAGAGCGAGCCGGGGGCACCTGAAATCCCAGTGAATGTCGTCCCGCTCAACGGCCGATTCGCGCTCGGTCCGTTCGATATCGAGCTCGTTTCCATGGCCCATTCGATCCCGGAATCGAACGGCCTGATCATCCGTACGCCGCTCGGCACCGTCTTCCACACCGGCGACTGGAAGATCGATCCGACCCCGCTCATCGGCGCGCCGACCGATGAAGCGAAGCTGCGCGCGCTCGGCAGCGAGGGCTGCCTGGCGCTGGTCGGCGATTCCACCAATGCGGTGCGCGCGGGGCGGTCTCCCTCCGAAACCGACGTCGCCAACTGTCTCGCCGAGCTGATCAGGACCGCACCGGCGAGGGTTGCGGTCACGACTTTCGCCTCCAACG
>JBAUOM010000060.1:0-3141 GCA_049579765.1 Xanthobacteraceae bacterium | reverse complement strand
CCGGTGGTCGGCTTCCTCGACCCCGCAGCGCCGGACGCGGCGACCGCGGATCGCCTGCGCGCCTTCCGCCAGGGCTTGAGAAATGCCGGCTTCGTCGAAGGCGAAAACGTGGAGATCGAGTACCGTTGGGCCGACAGCAGGGTCGATCAACTGTCCGCGCTCGCGGCCGGATTCGCTCGCCGCCAAGTGGCCGTGATCGTCGCGATCGGAGGTGCCACGCCGGCGTTCGCGGCCAAGGCGGAAACCAGCACGATCCCCATCGTGTTCACCGCGGCGCAGGACCCCGTCAAGCTCGGTCTTGTCGCCAGCCTGGCGAGGCCGGGCGGCAATTTGACGGGGGTCTTTCTCCCGGCCGAGCCGACGGTACGCCGACTGAGCCTGCTGCGCGAGCTGTTGCCCTCCGCCGCTCGGATCGCCGTGTTGCTCGATCCGGCCAACGCCACGAATCTGGAGTCGACGTTGCGGGATTTGGAGACGGCGGCGGGGCGGAGCAGCGGATTGCAGATGAAGGTTGTCAACGCCAGCACCGCCCGCGAGATCGATGCCGCCTTCGCAAGCTTTGCGCCCGAGCCGCCCGATGCGCTTTTCGTGGGCCCGTTCTCGACCGATCGGCGCGTCCAATTGGCGCTCCTGTCGGCGGTTCATAGGGTCCCCGCGACATATCCCTGGCGCGACTTTGTCGACGCCGGCGGGCTGATGAGCTACGGAGGGAGCCTGCGGGATGCCTATCAACGAGCGGGCGATTGTGTAGGCCGCATCCTCAAGGGCGCCAAGCCTGCGGACTTGCCGGTCATCCGGTCGAGCAAATACGAGCTGGTCATCAACGCCTCGACCGCCCGCATGCTCGGCCTTACCGTGCCGCCCTCGCTGCTCGCGCTCGCCGACGAGGTGATCGAATGAAAACGTTGCAGGAGGCAAGCGCCATCATGAAATTTCCGCGCCGTCGATTCTTGCAGCTGGCAGCGGCTGCTGCCGGGCTCCCGGGCGTGTCGCGCATCGCCCGGGCACAATCCTATCCGGACAAACCTGTCCGGGTGATCGTTCCGTTCGCGCCCGGCGGTCCGACCGACGTGTTCGCGCGCCTCGTCTCGCAAAAGCTGTCCGAGCATCTCGGAAAGCAGTTCTTTGTCGAGAACATCGTCGGCGCCGGCGGCAATGTCGGCGCCGGCCGCGCGGCCCAGGCGGCGCCCGACGGCTACACGCTCCTCGTCAACGGGGCCAACCATGTCGTCAATCCCACGCTGTACGACCACGTTCCCTACGATCCCGCCAAGGACTTCGAGCCCGTCACCATCGCGGTCACCGCGCCGGCGGTGCTCACGATCCATCCCTCGCTGCCGGCGCGGACGGTGAAGGAGCTCGTCGCGCTCATCAAGGCCAATCCCGGAAAATACAGCTATGCTTCGCCCGGCACCGGCACGCCGCCGCAGCTCGTGGGCGAGTTGTTCCGGCTCACGCTCGGGCTCGACCTCGTGCACGTGCCCTTCAACGGCGGCGGTCCGGCGATCGCCTCGGCGGCGGCGGGCCACACGCCTATCTCTTTCGGCTCCATGGCGCCGGCGGTGGCGCTGGTGAAGGACGGCAAGCTGCGCGCGCTCGCCGTCGCGACGAAGACGCGGTCGCAGGCGCTGCCCGATGTTCCGACCATGGCGGAGGCCGGCTACCCCGAGATCGAGGGCAATTCCTGGTTCGCCGTCATGCTCCCGGCCGGAGCGCCCAGGGAGATCGTCGACCTGCTCAATCGCGAGATCGTCAAGAGCCTCGCGCTGCCGGACATGAAGGAGCGCCTTGCGGCACTCGGTTACGAGCCGGTCGGCAATACGCCCGAGGAAAGTGCCGCCCAGTTCAAGACCGACATGGAGAAATGGGCCAAGGTCATCAAGGCGGCTGGCATCAAGGCGCGGTGAGTGGGTTACGCTCGTCGCGCAATCCGTTTTCTCGGTCTTGCAGGGACGGGCTTCGCGAGCATGACGCCTTGGGCCCTCGCCCGAGCCGGCATTCATGGGCTTGCGCGGGGAGACCGTGCAGCTTGCCGAGCCGAAGAGTCTGATATCGCATGAGCGGTGATAAAGGCGTTCTGTTCGTTCCGTACCGGGACACGCTGGGCTTGCTGACCGTCGAGGACGCGCTGCGAATCTGCGAGCAGGTCTACGGCATGCACGCCCGCGGCAGCGTGGTGTTGTCGAACCCGCCGAGCTTCAAGCTCGACGTGGCCGACGGCTTCAACAACCATTGGCACGTCAAGTCCGTCCTTCTGAAGGAAATCCCCGCGACCGGCGTCCGGCTCTACAATTACTACGACGACGGCAGCCGAAATACGGTCGGCGGGCTCGGCTGCACGCGTTACATCGTGCTGTCGGATCCGGGAAGCGGCGAGCCGCTCGCCATCGTCGACGAGCACTGGAGCTACGCCATCCGCAGCGCGGCGGCCGCGACCATCGCCTGCAAGTGGGTGGGGCCGACCAAGGCGAAGATCCTGGGCCTCGTCGGCGTCGGCACGATGGGCACCAATGCGTTGCGTTGTCTTTCCACCATGTATGCGTTCGAGGAGGTCCGTTGCACCTCGCGGCGGGAGGAGACGCGGGTAGCCTTCGCGCAGAAGTGGTCCGGGATCCTTGGGATTCCCGTCGTTGCCAAGGACTCGGTGGAGGAGGTCGTACGCGGCGCCGATATCGCCGTGGGCGGCACGACTTCCGGCGACGTGGTCAGCCGCGAGCCTTGGCTCGAGCCGGGCTGCACTTTCATCTCGCTGGCGCGCCGCGAGCTCGATCCGGCGGGCTGGTCGAAGATGGACAAGGTCGTCATCGACAGCTGGGACTTCAATCTGCTGCAGCGTGAGTTCAGGCGCATGGTCGAGGCTGGGCTGTTCTCGCGCGAACAGCTTCACGGCGAGATCCAGGACCTGGTCTCCGGTCGGAAGAAGGGTCGTGAGCGCGACGACGAGCGTATCCTGGTGCATACGACCGGGCTTGTGTCGCAGGACGTGGCACTGGCACACTTCTTGTATCGAAACGCGCGCGAACAGGGCCTCGGGCTGTGGCTGCCCAGGGCGCACTGACGAGCTTGGTAGCCTGGATGGAGCGGAGCGCAATCCAGGACCGACACTGACACATTCCCGGATTTCGCTGCGCTCCATCCGGG
>JBAUOM010000059.1:0-10558 GCA_049579765.1 Xanthobacteraceae bacterium | reverse complement strand
TCAGCGCGGAGAGCGAGCGCGCGGTGGGCGCGCTGCTGGCGCTCGCCGCCGCGGCGGTCGCGCTGGGCGCGCGTTTCGGGCTGGTCGACCGGATCAGGGATAGCATCGGAGCGCACCAAAGGCTGTTCGACATTGCGGCGGTGACCGGGGTGCTCGCCGCCGCGCTCTGGTTCCACGAGGAGCATTTCATCGTCCTGATGATGACCACGGCGCTGCTGCTGATGGTGGCGGCGCTCGGCCTGACCATCCAGTTCGGCTATGCCGGCGTCGTCAACTTCGCCGGCGCCGCCTTCCTCGGCATCGGCTGCTACACCGCCGGCGTCGTCACCAAGTACACGTCGCTGCCGTCGTTCGTCACGCTCCCGCTCGGGGGGCTGATGGCGGCGCTGATCGGGTCGATCCTGATCCTGCCGGTGCTGCGCACCCGCGGGCATTACGCGGCGCTGGTGACCATCGCGTTCGGCATCCTGTTCAAGGTGTTTCTCGAGGTCAACGACACGCTGGGCGGGCCGCAGGGCATCCAGGTCAAGCCGATCGTGCTGTTCGGCTGGAATTTCAACAGCCCGATCCGCATCGGCGACTTCACCGCATCGTTCTATTTCTCCTATCTGCTGCTGGCTCTCCTCCTCCTCGTGGCGAGCTTCGCGCTGGTGCGGCGGCTCGAGCGCTCGTGGATCGGGCTGAGCATGGATGCGATCCGTCTCGACGAGATCGCCGCGGCCTGCTACGGGCTCGATCTCGCGCGCTGGAAGGTGCTCGCCTTCACCCTCGGCAACGTCCTGATCGGGATGGCGGGCGCGGCCTATGGCCACGTGCTCGGTTTCATCGCCCCCAACAATTTCACCTTCGGCGATTCGCTGATCCTGGTCTCGATCATCCTGCTCGGCGGCATCGGCAATCTGTGGGGCGTCGCCGTCGCCGCCGCCTTCGTGGTGATCCTGCCGGAGAAATTCCAGGTCATCCAGGAATACCGGTTCGCGCTCTATGCCGGGCTGGTGATCCTCATCCTGCTGTTCCGCCCGCAGGGGCTGCTGCCGCGGCAAATGCGCGCCTATGCCGCCGGCGCGAGGCCGAGAGGGTCTCGAAACACGAGCGCGCTGCCATCCTTCGAGAGGGCCGCTGCGCGGCCTCCTCAGGATGAGGCCTTCGAGAGGGCCGCTACGCGGCCTCCTCAGGATGAGGCCTTCGAGAGGGCCGCTACGCGGCCCCCTCAGGATGAGGGCAGCGCGCCATGACTGCGAGCCTGCTGACGTGCAAGGGGTTGACCTGCCGCTTCGGCGGCGTGGTCGCGCTCGACGGCATCGACTTCGACGTGAACGAGAGCGAGGTCGTGGGCCTGATCGGGCCGAACGGCTCGGGCAAGACCACGCTGTTCAACATCGTCACCGGCATCTACGCCGCAGACGCCGGCACCGTGACGTTCGCCGGCAAGGACTTGACTGCCGCCAGGCCGCAGGCGGTCTATCGCGCCGGCATCACCCGCACCTTCCAGCGCTCGCGCATGTGCCTGCCGCTCTCGGTGTTCGACAATATCATGGTCGGCAACCACAAGCGCCTGAACCACGGCCTCGTGTTCAACCTCATACGGCGTGACGCGTTCGCCGCGGAATTCACCCGCAGCGCCGAGGAAGCGCGCGAGCTGGTCGAGGTCTTCAATCCGGACCTGGCCGGGCGCATGGACGAGCCGGCGGCGGGCTTGCCGATGATCGATCGGCGGCGGGTCGAGATCTGTCGGGCGCTGATCAGCCGGCCGCGGCTGGTTCTGCTCGACGAGCCGTCCGCCGGCATGACGCACGAGGAGACGCGCCACCTGATGGATGACATCCTCACCGTGCGCGGCCGCATGCCCGGCCTGACCATCGTCGTCATCGAGCACGAGATGGGCGTGATCGAGCGCATCACCGACCGCTGCGCGGTGCTCAACTACGGCCGCAAGATCAAGGAGGGCACGTTCGCGGAGGTCGCCGGCGACCACCAGGTGCAAGAGGCCTATCTCGGGGTGGCGTAATGTCGGGGAGGCTCGAAATTGCGGATGTGCATACCGCCTACGACCGGGCCGACGTGCTGCAGGGCGTTTCCCTCACCGTCGAGGCCGGCAGCATCACCTGCCTGCTCGGGTCGAACGGCTCGGGCAAGACCACACTCATCCGGTCCATCCTCGGGCTGACCCCGCCGCGCGCCGGCCGCATCGTGTTCGACGGCGGCGACATCACGCGGCTGCCCACCCACAAGGTGATCGCCGCCGGCGTCGCCTGCATTCCGGAGGGCCGCAAGGTCTTCCCCAAGCTCACGGTCGAGGAGAATCTGCGCGTCGGCGCCTACCAGGAGCCCTCGGAAGCAGCGACGCGCTCGCGCATCGAGGACATCTACGGCCTGTTCCCGCGCCTCTCCGAGCGCCGTGCGCAACTCGCCGGCACGATGTCGGGCGGAGAGCAGGCGATGATCTCCATCGGCCGCGGATTGATGCGCGCCCCCAAGCTCCTGCTCATCGACGAGCCCTCGCTCGGGCTCGCGCCGCTGCTGGTCAAGGAGAACTTCAACATCAGCCGGGAGATCCACGCGCGCGGCATCACCGTGTTTCTGGTCGAGCAGAACGTCCACCAGACGCTCGCCATCTCCCACTACGGCTACGTGCTCGCGAAGGGGCGCGTGGTCGCGGCCGGCCCGCCAGACGAGCTGGCGAACCGCGCCGAGGTGCGCGAGGCTTATTTCGGGTAGCGACCATTGCCGCAACCCTCTTTCTGCCGTCATCCGGTTTTGCCCGCCCGGGCGGCCATGCCTGTTGTGCTCCGGGCAAAATTGTTCTGGAATGCCGGAACCGTGCGGGGTCGGAGGGCGAGATACGGAGCCTTGCCGTGACGCTCATCCGCGCCGCTGGCGGTTTGCTCGCCGCCTGCACGCTGACCGCGATCGGCGCGAGCCCGGGCTTCGCCGACGCCTATCGTCCCTGGTGCGTGCAGTACTTGGGCCGCGGCGGACAGAACTGCGGCTTCTCCTCGTACGAGCAATGCAGGTTGACGGCGACCCCCGGCACCGGCGGCGTGTGCGTGCAGAACCCCTGGTATCTGTGGTACGGAGAGCACGGGTCCGCCACAACGGGCCAGGGCGGCCGGGCGCGAAGACAGTAAGGCCCGGCGCGCGCAATAGAATCGGGAAGTAAGAGGATGGGGAAGTAAGGGTCGGAAAGGATCGAAAGGAGTTCACCATGACAACGATCCGAGTCGCCTTTGCCTTGCTTGCAGTCTGCGTGTTGACCGTCATCGACGCGCGTCCCAGCGACGCCGCCAATCGTCCCTGGTGCGTGCAGTACCAGGGATCGAGGGGCGGCGCGCTCAACTGCTCCTTCACCTCGTTCCAGCAGTGCATGATGACGGGAGGCCCCGGCACGGGCGGCGTGTGCGTGCAGAACCCCTGGTACCTGTGGTACGGACCGAACGGCCAGGGCACCACCGGTCAGGGCGGCCGAGCACGGAGATACTGATCCGGACGGCCGTTCATGCCGGCCGCCGCGTCGTGCCTGCTCATGGCCGGGACCCGGCGGCGCGGGGGGCGCCCCAATCCGAGAGGCGCCGGTGAGCGCAGAGGACGATAGCCTGCCATGGACTTGAGCATCCTGGCCTATGCGACGCTTACGCTTTCCCTGTTCGTGTCCGCGGTCAAAATGGGCGGCTGGATCCTCAACGCCGATCCGCGCGCGCTCGTCAATGCCGGCCGCTGGTCGCTGCTGGCGCTTGCCGGCCTAACGCTCGCGCTGCTGCTGTGGCTCGTCAATACCGGCCGGTGGGAAGCCGCCATGATGCTGGCGGCGTTCGTGCTGCCGGTGGCCGTGCAGGCGGCGCCGCGCTGGCGCGTCCTGCTGGGTCCGCTCAACGGGGCGCGCGGCGGCTTTGCGCCCATCCAACCGGATCGCAGCACCGCGGGCGGCGGCTTCTCCAATGCACAGGCGCCGATCGATCCGGATCTGGTGCGGCAGTCCATCGCCGTGTTGCAGGCTTATGTCGAGCAAGGCGGCCTGCAAATCGAGCATAAGCCGGCGCAGCCGCGCCCGCGCAGCCCAGCGGCGAAAGCGTCGGGTAACGGGCGGCTGCGCATGTCGGCCGAGGAGGCGCTCGCGGTGCTCGGCCTCGAGGCGACCGCGAGCGCGCAGGAGATCGAGGATGCGCACCGCCGCCTCGAGCAAAAGTTCGAACCCGAACGCGGCGGCACCCCGTACCTGATGCGCAAGATCGGCGAGGCCAGGGATGTTCTCCTCGGAGAATAGGCTCGCTTCGCCGCGGGAGCGACATGGCGCCGCGGCGGAATGATCACTGGCTGCTCATCCGGCTGGCCGCGCAGAACGTGGCGCGCCGGCGGCTGCGCGCGATCTTCCTGGGCGTGGCGGTGATGCTCGGCGTCGGCATCGGCTTTGCCAGCTTCGTCGCCGGCTGGGCGCTGCGCGACGGCATGGCGACGAGCTTCTCCCGCATGGGTGCCGACCTCCTCGTCGTGCCGCGAACGACGCTCGTCAATATCACCGCGAGCCTCCTCACCGTACAGCCGACGGATGCGACCTTGGCCGCCGACCTGGCGCGACGAATCGCGGCCGTTCCCGGAATCGCGCAGGTGGCGTCGCAGCGCATCGTCCCGACACTGATCGAGGGCCAAGCCGCCAATCTGATCGCGTTCGATCCGGCGCACGATTTTTCCGTCCTTCCTTGGCTCGAGCAGCGCCAGCGCGCATCGCTCGACGGCCTGATCGCCGGCGGGCGGCTCGACGCCCGGCTCGGTGCAACGCTCAGCACCTGCGGCATGCCGCTGCGTGTCCGTGGGCGGCTCGGAAAGACCGGTGTCGGTCCGTTCGACGAATCGTATTTCGTCAGCTTCCAGACGCTGGCCGCCATGGTCGCCTTCTGCCGCGGTTCGAAGGCGCAGGCGGGCACCGCACCGGCGCCGTCGCGCAAGCCCGACAGCGCCGAGTCGGTCGTCGCCGCGATGAGCCATGCCGAGCTCTGCTCGCCCGACCTGCCGCTCGACCGTGTTTCGGCCTTCCTGCTGCAGCTCTCGCCGGGGGCGAAGATGGAAGACGTCAAGTTCGGCCTGGCGCAACTCCCGGAGGTCAAGGTGGTCGAGGGCAACGCCGTGCTCACCTCCTCGCGGCAGGCGCTCAGCACGCTCCTCATCGGCATCGCCGCCTTCACCGCGTTCCAGATGGTCGCCTTGCTGATCCTGGTCTCCCTGTTGTTCTCGGCGATCGTCCAGGAACGCTACCGTGAAGTTGGTCTGCTGCGGGCGATGGGAGCGAATACCAATCAGGTGATGACGATCATCCTGGCGGAGGCCGCCATCCTCACCGGTCTCGGCGGCCTTGCCGGTCTCGGCTTCGGCACCGCCGTGCTGCTGACCTTCGCCCGCTCGCTCGGCTTCTATTTCGGCCTGCTCGGCGTCCCGTTCGCCTGGCCGCCGTTCGCCGTGCTCCAAGTCGGTGCGGTTCTGGCGGTCGCCTTCTCGGCGAGCCTCGGGCTCGTCGGCGCCTTCCTGCCGGCATGGCGCGTGCGCCGCCTGGCGCCCTACGCGCTCATTCAGACCGAGGGGCGGGCGACGTGACGTTGTCGGCGCAGTCGCTGACCAAGCGCTACGGCGGTGCTCCCGGTTACGAGGCGGTACGGGACGCCAATCTCGACCTGCGCGCGGGGGAATTCATATCGATCGTCGGCCGATCCGGATCGGGCAAATCGACCTTAATGGCCATGCTCGGCGCCCTGACCGAGCCGACCGAGGGCAAGGTGCTGCTCGACGGAACCGACGTCTGGGCGCTTTCGGAGACCGAGCTGGCGGCCTTGCGCTCCCGTCACATCGGTTTTGTATTCCAGTTCCCGAGCCTGCTGCCGAACCTGACCGCAGTGGACAACACCGCCCTGCCCGCGCTGCTCGGCCACACCATGCGCGCCGAGCAGGCGTATGCGCGCGCCTACGATCTGCTCGCCCGGGTCGGGCTCGCCGACCGCGCCGACGTCTACCCCGGCAGCCTGTCCGGCGGCGAGCGGCGCCGGGTCGCGATCGCCCGCGCGCTCATCAATTCGCCGGCGCTGCTGCTCGCCGACGAGCCGACGAGCGACCTCGACGAGGACACCGAAGCCGACATCATCGACCTGCTCGACCGGTTGCGCCACACGGAATCCTTCGGCTTTCTGCTCGTGACCCATAATCTCGAGCTCGCCAGGCGGGCGCAGCGCACCTACGAGATGCGGCAAGGCACTCTCGCCGCGACCGACCTGCCGCAGGTCGCGGTCGAGACCGGCCGTCAACGCCGCTTCGGACCGGGGAAAATCGATCCCGAGCCGACGCCGCCGGCAGCGGCGACCGTGCCGATTCGCCTCGGCGCCAATCTGTGGCGCGGGGTGCAGGTCTTCCTGCTGGCCGCGGCGGTGATCCTCGGCGGCGTGCTGCTCGCCGACTTCGGCGTCGAGAAATATCAGGCGATGCGGATGCGGGAGCGCCTGACGCGGCTCGCGGCGTTGCAGCACCTGGCGCTCAACACCCTGCGCGGCGACGTGGAGGCCGTCGCCGATCTCGGCGACGGGCGCTACGAATTGACGACCTATCTCGAGAATGTCGGCGGCGAGCCGATCTACGTCATGTCGCCGGACATGCGCGCCTATGTCCAGGTCAGGACCACGTGGCAGGAAGTGCCGATGAAGCCCATCGACGAAAGCGCCGACGGCGTGCTGAAAATCGAGGGCAAGCAGAGCTATCGCTACGTGTTCGACGCCCGCGTGCGCGACTTCGCGCAGTTGCTTCCGAACTACATGCACGTGCGTTTCTCCGGGACGATGCTGGTCAGCCCCAGCAGCAAGCCGAAAGACGACGTGTTCGAGCGCAAGGACAACTACTACGTTTACCTGAAGCCCTTCGACGTCACCGACGAGACGGTCGCGCGGAGGATGCGGTTCTCGGGCAAGCCGCCGGTGTGGATCCCGATGCCTCCGCACTGAGATGTCCAGGGTTGCACGCAAGCGCGGACGGACGAGCTTGATCGCGGCACGACATTGTTGTGCAATCATCGCCGGCTATAGAGGGAAAAATGGAGGTGCTGGGCCATGTCTGACGCGCGCAAACCGAAATTGCGGGAGGCCGCGGAGGATTCACCGCCTCCGGAGCTGGAGATCCGCAGCGCCCCGCAAGACGGGCCGGACCAGCCGCTGCGCCCCGAGCAGGCCTACCTCAAGCGCAAGGCGGAGGTGACGCAACAGGACAACGAAGCCTTTGCGGACTATCTGCAGGAAAAGCGTACGCGCGATCAGGAGCAGCAGCAGCCGCAAGTGGTCGATCCGCCGCAGCGCAAGCCGCTCAAGGTCAATCGCCGCAGCCTCCTGACCTGGGCGGCCGGCACCGCGGTGGTCGGCGAGGCGGTCACGCTGGGCTACCCGATGGTCACCGGCCAGAACGTACCGCCGCAGGGGCTTCAACACGGCGGCGCCAACTACACCGAAGCCCAGCGCCATCCGATCGACCGCGAATTCGCCACTCCCCAGGGCGACATCGGCGGCCGGCGGTTCGGCGAGTGGGTGCTGCTGATGCCGACCAAGATGAGCGGCGGCACCTACGCGGTCAATCTCAATACCGGCCGGACGCTGGCCTGGATCTCCTATTGGAATTACGGCGACTACAACCCGATCTCGCATCACCTCTGCGCTTTCCCGAGCCCCGACCCGGCGAAGGGGTTCGAGTGGATCAACAGCACCCAGGGCGGCAAGAACTCGCTGATCTACGGCATCCCCACCAGTATCGAGACGCCGGGAGAAGGCTTCAACATCTACCGCGTTCGCTTCGACGGCAGCCAGATGGAAGTGATCGAGAACGTCGCGGAAACGACCGGCCTCGGTCTCGGCGTTCACGTCAACATCGATCCCAAGACCGCCGAGCGGTATTTCGTCACCGACGGACAGAAGGACATCGCGGCATGCTTCGACCGCCGGACCTCGCGCGTGATCGCGGCGCTCAAATACGATTGGGTGCCCAACGTCCGTAACCTTGCCGAGGCCTGGCAGAAGGGCGGCGTGCTCAAGGTCTCACGGATCTATCCCGATCCGGCAACCGGCAAGTACGATTATCTCGGCACCAAGGGGCAGAAGATCGAATGGGAAATGGTGCCCATGGGCGAGCTGTTCGTCGAGGAGGGCACGCTTCCCGGCGATGACGTTTTAGGCCTTTGCGGCGCCGACGGCACCATCTGGCATCCGAGCGGCCGCTGGGCCTCCACCATCGTCAGGCTGTGCGGCGGCCAGATGATCCTCGATGTCGAGAAGAACTTCGAGCCGGTCACCTTCCTGCAGTTCAACAAGGACTCGCCCAGCCAATACCCCGTGACCAAGATCGACGACGACCACTGGGAGGTGAAGTTCGACAAGATCTTCTCCCCCGGCCACGAGATCGGCTTCTCTCCGGACGGCCGGTTCCTGTGTATGATGAACAATCTGCGCGAGAACAATTGCTCGGTCTTCGACTCCAGCGACCCCGATCCGCGCAACTGGAAGAAGATCGCGCATATCGAGGACCCGCTGTGGCGCGGCAAATATCCCAATCCGTTCCACATGGTGTTCTCGATGGACGGCTCCAAGCTCTATCTGTCGATCCTGCACCCTTCGCCGGCCACCAGCGGCATCATGGTGGTCGACACCAAGACCTGGAGGATCAAGAAGGAGATCCAGGGGATCGGGCCGGACATGCAGACGCTCGCGGTCACCTACGACGGAAAATACGTCGTGGGCGTGTTCAGCGGCTTCCAGCGGCTGTCGAGCGGCATCGCCTTCATCGATGCCGAGACCGACGAACTGGTGGGAATCTGGCCGAGCAACGGCGGCCACCACGACTGCGTCATCATTCCGACCGAGCTCGAGCACATGAAGCACACGAGGTCGTGCACGCTTTAGCGGGCAGCGAATGCGTGGCGCGGCTGATCTAGTGGCGCCCGGTGAAATTGAAGCATGTTTCGGCGCCGGCAGCGCTGGCAGCGTATGCGGACGCGGTTATTGTGCCCTCGCCCCGCTTGCGGGGAGAGGGCGACGAGATATTTCAACACACTCCGACTGGGTGAGGGGGACTCTCTACCCGCTGAGCGCATGGAGAGTCCCCCCTCACCCCAACCCTCTCCCCAGTCGAAGTCGGATTTATCCGACTTCGACCACCCTGAAATAATGCCGAACTCGGGCAAGCCCGAGTTCGGGTGGGGAGAGGGAGTCCGACCGAGCATGCGGCAGCGTTGTGCGTCAACTTCAGCGGGACGAGCTTTAGTGGCGCTTGAAGTATTGCACCGCCCGCTCGTGCTTCTCGGCCGCCGCACGCGTCTTGAAGGTACCAAGATTGCGGCGGCGGCCGGTCTTCGGGTTCACCTTGCGCGAATAGAGACGATAGCCGCCCGATTTGAGCTTGCGGATCATGGTCGCCTCCCGCAGGCCGGCCGCGTCTTGCGGCCATTGCGTTTTGCTGCTCGTCCTTGCGCCCCACCTGCCATTGCAAGCCTCCGTCGATAGACTGCTATCCTTGTCAACCCGGGGGAACGAGCGGCGGTTCCGGGTCACCTTCAGGTGCCGCACGGGAGGGCGCCGATTTGGCAGCCCCCGCAGATATGGTCGAATGCGGATCATGCCCGCAGAGCAAACCAGAACAGGTCTGCGAGGAGGCGGATCCGGGCGATGAGCGTCACGTCCTCGACCGATCGGACTGTCGAGCATCCCGCAGGTTTCCATGGTCGTTTTCAACCGGAGCATTGCCATGAAGGGGATCGCAACGGCTTGGAGATGGCTGCGCGGCGGGCTGCGGGATCGCAGTGCCGAGCTGCGGTTGAGCTTGCGGATGGCGGTCGCCGCCGTGCTCAGCCTGGCCGCCGCGCAGCTCTTGAACCTGCCGATCGCCCTGTGGACGGTGTTGACGGCGGTCATCCTGACGCAAATGAGCGTCGGCGGGTCGCTCAAGGCGACCACGGACTACCTGGTCGGGACCGTGGGCGGCGCCATTTATGCCGGCGCCGTCGGCGCGCTCGTTCCGCACACCAATGAGCTCGCGTTGCTGGGAGCGCTCGCGCTCGCCGTTGCTCCGGCCGCGCTCGTCGCCGCCATCAATCCGCGCTACAGCGCCGCGACCTTCACGGCGGTCATGGTCTTCTTCGGTCCCACCATCACCCATGCCGGCCCGATCGCATCGGCGGCGGAGCGGGTGATCGAGGTCGCGGTCGGCGGCATCGTCGGGCTGTTCGTCTCGCTCGTGGTGTTTCCGGCCCGGGCGCATGATTTGGCGATCGAGTCCGCCGCCCAGATGCTCGGTCTCATGGCGCGGTTCCTGCCCGAGCTGTTCGCGGGCCTCACCGGCAAAGCGGATCAGGCGGCGATCCACCGCATGCAGAACAATATCGGCGCCGCGTTCGCGCGCCTGGACGCGGTCGCGGCCGCGGCCAAGCACGAGCGCATGACGCGGCTTGCCGCCGAGCCGGACCAGGGGCCGCTGCTGCGTACGCTACTTCGGCTGCGGCACGATCTGGTCATGATCGGGCGGGCGGCGGCGGTCCCGCTGCCCGAGCCATTCC
>JBAUOM010000058.1:0-5557 GCA_049579765.1 Xanthobacteraceae bacterium | reverse complement strand
GAGGTCCGAGCGTACTCTCGGCCGGAGCGCGATAGCTCGTGTGCAAGGACACTCGCGAGCGCGTCGAAGTAGAGCATGCTTTCACATTGATTGCTCTCGATCACATGCTTCAACTTGGTGGCCGTCGCCCAAAGAATAGGGTCTTCGAAGAATGCTCTCGGCGCATACGCGGTATCCGCGTTGATGGATTTGTGAAGCTTAGTCGGGCTCAAGTAGAGATACGTCATGCGTATGGCCGCACTGGTCTCATGCCATTCACGATAGGAATGGCCGGCCGGCACGAACGTCAGCTTGTTGGCAAAATTTCGGAGCGTGGATGGAGGTAGCTCATCAATCGATGTCTCGCCTTCGCGCCGAACGCCATCCTCGTAGAGCACCAGCAAGTGCACGGGAGCGTCGTAACGGATTTCTATCCTGCTTCGGGTTGGCGCGTAGATGCTCTCCGTCACTATCCCGTACCGTTCCATGCAGTGCCGCTTGACTAAATCGCTCGGGGAGATATGTACAGTCGTACCGAAGAGATCGCATCCGGCGGACACCGCCGTTGCGAAATCCGAGCGCAGTTCAGATTGCTTGAAGTACCCTTCATGAAGCAAATCTTGATTTGCAACGTGCGACAGCGTTCTTGCTTTATCTGAACTTGTATCCAACGTGCGTGGCGAGGGAGGGGTCATGATCGCTATCACTTCCCGGGTTGGCCGGCTTTTGAAGCGTGACATCGTGACGAACATTACTTGCGCGACCCCCTGCGTCGCTATCGGACGTAGGTTCCCTGGACTGTCCCTTTGGTCCTAAGGTGCCAGACGAAGGTTATGGATGTGCCAGACGAAGGGTATGGTGTCGATCCAGGAGGATGTGACTCCTGAGGGCTGCGCGGAATGCCTCCTTGAGCAGGCATAGCCGCGCTCACGGCCGCTCCTTGCAAGGACTAGAGGACTAGCTGACGGGACTAGTTCCCTTGCCTCTGTCGAGTGCCGTGTAAAGACAGTCGACGAGGCGTCGCCCCCGTAGGTCGATAGGCTTATGCAAGAAGCAGATGGCTCCGGCGCTCAACGCGCGTGCCTTAATGGTCTCATCGAGATAGGCGGTAATGAAAATGATCGGTATTTCAGAGCCGAGACGAGACAAATGGTCCTGCAGCTCCAACCCGCTCATCCCCGGCATGTGCACATCCAATATCAAACATCGCGTTTCGGCCACCGATGATGACTGCAGAAACGACTCGGCTGACGCAAAGGTTCGGGCCGTCAATCCGAGCGATCTCACGAGGGTTTCTATGGCCCCGGCAATCCCGTCGTCATCGTCTACGATCGATATAAGCGGAGTTTCTGTCAACAGATCGTTCCATCACCGGCGAATAAGGGCACCAGCGCCGTCGCTTAACAGTGCCACGGGGCAGGGCATTCGGAAAATAGGACCTGAGTGCTATTGAGCTTGGACAAATTGACGCTTAAATCGCATGTGCTAGCCGAGAGTTTTCCAGGAATGCTATGCGGCGCGGCCCGCGCGACGCTTGAATCAGTTTGCCCACGCTGCCTAGTTTTCCTGGTTCTCCTTTCCACGAATCCCAAGACTTTCAGCAATCATGACCAAATCGGCTAGCGATTTGGTGCGCATTTTTCGCATGACGTTGCCTCGGTGAATCTTTACTGTCCTTTCGCTTATGCCGATCTTGCCTGCGACCTGCTTGTTCATAAGGCCGCCGGTCACCAGCGCCATGATCTGGCGCTCGCGAGGGGTCAATAACACGAACCTGGCCCGCGCGTCCGAGTTCGATTTCTCTTCAGCGCGGCGCTTTCGATCCCGCTCAAGCGCTCCAGTCACCGCATCGAGCATCTCCTGCTCGCGAACCGGTTTGGTCAGGAAATCAATCGCGCCCGCCTTCATGGCCTTGATGGTCATAGGGACATCACCGTGACCGGTGATGAAGATGATCGGTATTTTGATGCCTAAACGGTTAAGCTCGGCTTGCAGATCGAAACCGCTCAACCGCGGCAGTCTGACGTCCAAGACGAGGCAGCTCGGGACGGCAGGCAGCGGATGTTGCAGCAACTCGGTTGCGGATGCGAACGCCTCAACGCGCAGCCCGATCGAACGAAACAGGCTGCTCAGCCCGCCGAGCATGAGCGGATCATCGTCGATAACGAATACAATCGGTTCTTCCGCAGCTGAGACTGGGGAAGTGAGACGCTCGCCTTCTTTCATAGGGCGATTTCCCGCTTCTCTTCTCTGTCGGCGCAGATAGCCGGATCATCGTAGCAACAGTGTGCTTCCTTGACGACTAAAATTTTAGGTAGCGCGCGCCTTTCATGTCGAGCCAGCGGCCATGCGGTGTATGGACCGCTCTCATGAGAATGCCATCACAATGGCTACATCTTAGAACTGCTCCCATTGGAGCCGCATACGGACGCAAAGAGCCTATGTCTTCAATAGAGTCGCATGCCTCGCATTGCGTTCGTGCGATGGTTATATCGCAAACGAAAAGTTCCTGAAGAAGAGTTACGGTAGCGTTGCCTTCCAGCATGAGATCGGAGACGTTCTCAGTCATGTTGCCTGTTCTCCTGAAGGTCCGAAGCGTTCCGTCTTGATCATGAGCGGGTCATATCCAAGCTCCACCAGATAGGTTGAGACGTCCTCAACGAAGGGAGTGGACCCGCAGACAAAGAGTTTCGGGTTTTGCTGGAGCGGGAAGCAGGTCTCGGCGAGCAGCGTTTTATCGATTCGTCCTCGGCGTCCCATCCATCCTATCGGCTGTTCGCGGGTCAACGTGTTGACAACGCGCAAATGGGGATCGCGGCGCGTCATGGCATCGAGCTCTGCTCGATAGATCACGTCGTCCAGACTTCTTGATGAGTACAACAGCAAAGCGGAAGCGCCACTCTTTCGTTTTTCGCGGTGACGGAGCATCGCCATCAGGGGCACAATCCCTGATCCGCCCGCAATGAGGCAGAGAGGGCCACCCATTTCGGCGCTCCAAACGAAATAACCGCCGATTGGCCCGCGCAATTCAAATTGGTCGCCGGCACGAAGATCGCCGACGAGATATGGAGAGACCTCGCCGTTATCCACTCGCTCCACAGTCAACGTGAGCAATTTGTCTTCGGGAGGCGAAGCGATCGAGTAGCTGCGCTGCGCTTGGTAGCCGTCTTCGGCCGTGAGGCGAATATCCATATGTTGGCCTGGCAGGTGCCTCTGCCAATTGGCGACGTGTAGCAGAAGGCTTTTTACCCGATAAGTTTCGACGACGATCTCACGCACTTGAGCTAGCAGCCACTTAAGTCGCCGCACGGGCCGGGCCGCTGCCTCAGTCACCGTCATAGCGCTGCTCTTTCCACGGGTCGCCGTAATTGTGGTAGCCAAATGACTCCCAGAAGCCACGCTGATCCTTTTCCATGAAGCGGAGTCTGCGGACCCATTTGGCACTTTTCCAAAAATAGAGATGCGGCACGAGCAACCGAGCCGGACCGCCGTGCGATGGTAGAAGCGGCAAGCCCTCATACCGGGTCGCGATCATCCCTTTACCGTCAATGAGATCGGCAACCAGGATATTTGTTGTGTAACCGCCGTCGCAATGAGCCATGACGTAGGGTGCGGGTGGCTCCGCGAGGCCTACTACTTTCAATAGATCGTCAAATGTCACGCCCTGCCACGTCGTATCGAGTTTCGACCATTTGGTGACGCAGTGAATATCCGTTTTGATCCTCGTCTGAGGCAGAGCCTCGAACTCTGCCCAGGTCCATTTGCCGAGCAGGGATCCGCCCAGCTGTAGAGCGAAAGTCCAGTTTTCAACTTTGATTTGCGGGGTAGGTCCGGCGGAAAGAACCGGGAAATCCGTCGTCACATACTGTCCGGGCGGCAGTCGGTTTTTCGGAGTTTGCTCCTGTGGCCTTGACCTGAAGCCGCGAGAGATTGTGGTTGAGACCATGGACATCATGCCTTTCCTTGTCGACCTACTGGTCACACGAAAATTTGGCACCTTTACGCGTGTTCGCGATTTGCTCGATTCACATTGTTTGGGAAATTGCAAAGATTGATTGAAATCCCCGGACCGAGGTCATTTCGCCGCACACCAGCCACATTCGGTGTTGGGCTTTTCTGTTTGCGCTGCGGTTCGACGCTGGAAGGAAACACCACGATGAACGTCGATCCCCCAGTCGCAAACTTTTGGTAGAATCGTCCATCGAGAGCTTTAGTAAGCTCCTGCACGATTTTGAGCCCGCGTCCCGGCTGAAGGCTCACCGGGGCCGATCCGTTATCCAGCACCCTACATTCCACAAATGCGCCTTCGCGCAATAGCTCGACCCGAATCCATCCATCGCCGCCGGCAAATGCGTGCCGCGCGGCATTTGTTATAAGCTCGTGTATGATCATCCCGAGTAACCAACATCGCTCGGGTTGCAGCCATAAGCGACGAGCCGCGAGCACAAGCTCTATTTTCATCTGATTGAGCTTGGATCGTCTGATCGAGAGGCACAGGTTGCGAACATATGCAGCGGCGTCCGTGCGTGTGCCATGTTCCGGCATCTGCAGGGCGTAATGGACCTCCGCATAATGGTGGAGGAGTTCCGCTACGTCGGTCAGCGCGGCTTTGACCTCCTTATTGCTGGAGCGTGCAGCGGCAAGAGAAACAACGCTGATAGCAGCACAAAACTCGTTGTTGATTCTGTGGTTCAGCTCGCGCAGCAGCACTCGTTCCTGTAACAATGACAGCTGAGAAGTAGGACTCGTCATAATGTGCATCCGATGAGTCAGTACGGCGGGAACTTGCCTGCCGACACAACACGATTTGTAATTGGCGCAAAACCATGCAGATGTCGATCAGGTTCTCTCGGAATCCCGCAAAGTTGACAAAATCGCATCAAGCGATGTGGCGAGTGGCGTGATTAGGACAACTGTGTTCGCGCAACCGCCTCTTCAGTATTAGATCTCCGACGGCCGCGCCGCTTCCGCCGGGGTGCCTTTTTCTCCTCCTGCGGTTGTCCGATTCGAACCAGTCCGGTACCGGCGCGCGAGCACGAGAAGGACGCATGCTCCGATGAGCAGCACCGCCGCCGGAGCAAGCCACAGCAGCGCGGTGTGCCATGAAAACCGAGGCCGCAGCAGCACGAACTCGCCGTAACGTGCGACCAGAAAATCGATGACCTGCCTGTCGCTGTCGCCCGCTTGCAAACGTTCGCGCACCAGTATCCGCAAATCGCGCGCGAGCGGCGCCTCCGAATCGTCGATCGACTGATTCTGGCACACCATGCAGCGCAGCTCTTTCGACAGTGCGCGCGCACGCACTTCCAGCGCAGGGTCAGAAAGCATTTCGTCGGGCTCGACCGCAAACGCCGGCGCGGCGATCGACGTGAGCAGCACGATGAGGAAAAGCCATCGCATGCGAACCTACTCCGCCGGCGAGAGCGCAGCCTTGCTCCGCGCCGGCCTGGGCGCGCCAACGCGCAAGCGCCGATCCGAGAGCGATAATCCGCCGCCGCCGACCATCACCACCGCGCCGAGCCAGATGAGCAGCACCAACGGCTTATAGTAGAGCCGCACCGCCAGCGAACCATCGGGG
>JBAUOM010000057.1:0-3865 GCA_049579765.1 Xanthobacteraceae bacterium | reverse complement strand
GCGTCGGCCTCGGTAATACGGCCGGGCTTGCCGTCGAAGTCGCGCGCCTGCGCCTTCGGATAACGCTTGGCGAGGTCCCCGGCCCCGTCGGGGCTCGCCTGCGCCCTGGCGTCCGCCTGCGCGTTGGCGATCATGTCGGCCTGGTACGGCACGCCGAGCCAGGCCTGGACGCGCAAATCGTCGTCGATGTGGGAGAGGTCCAGCTCGGTCCGGGCGAGCCAGGGATAAGCCGGCATGACTGTTCCCGGCACCACCGACTTCGGCGCGTTGAGATGATCGCGGTGCCAGTCGTCGGAATATTTCCCGCCTACCCGCGCCAGGTCGGGGCCGGTGCGTTTCGACCCCCACTGGAACGGGCGGTCGTACATGCTTTCCGCCGCCAGCGAGTAGTGCCCGTAGCGCTCCACCTCGTCGCGCAGGGGTCGTATCATCTGCGAATGGCAGTTGTAGCAGCCCTCGCGCACGTAGATGTTGCGGCCGGCAAGTTCCAGCGGCGTGTAAGGGCGCACCCCGTCCACCTTCTCGATCGTGCTCTTGAGATAGAACAGCGGCGTGATCTCCACGAGCCCGCCGATCGCGATCACGACCAGCACGCCGATCACGAGCACGATGGAGTTCGTCTCGAAAATCGCATGCTTCTTCCACAGCGACACCGCAGCCTCCTCACTCCGCCGGCGCGAGCGCCGGTTTGCCGGCCGCGGCAAGCAATGGGCGTGGGTAGACGGTACGCCACAGGTTCCACAACATGATCAACGCGCCGATCAGGAACAAGGCGCCGCCGAGCGCGCGGATGACGTAGAACGGATGCATCGCCTCGACCGTTTCGGTGAAGGAATATTCGAGGAAGCCGAGCTTGGTATAAGCCCGCCACATCAGCCCCTGCAGGATGCCCGACACCCACATCGCCGAGATGTAGAGCACGATGCCGATGGTCGAGATCCAGAAGTGCCAATTGACCAGCTTGAGCGAATAGAGCCGCTCGCGATTCCACAACCACGGCACCAGGCAATAGATCGCTCCGAACGAAATGTAGCCCACCCATCCGAGCGCGCCGGAATGCACGTGCCCGATCGTCCAGTCCGTGTAGTGGCTGAGCGAGTTTACCGCCTTCACCGACATCAAGGGCCCCTCGAACGTGGCCATGCCGTAGAAGGCGACCGACACGACAAGCATGCGCAGCACCGGATCGGTGCGCAGCTTGTCCCAGGCGCCGGAGAGCGTCATGATTCCGTTGATCATGCCGCCCCACGAGGGCATCCACAGCATGATGGAGAACGTCATGCCCAGCGTCTGCGCCCAGTCCGGCAGCGCGGTGTAGTGCAGATGATGGGGTCCGGCCCAGATGTAGAGGAAAATCAGGGCCCAGAAGTGGATGATTGAGAGCCGATAGGAATAGACCGGCCGCTCCGCGCGTTTCGGGATAAAGTAGTACATGATGGCGAGAAAGCCGGCGGTGAGGAAGAAGCCGACGGCGTTGTGACCGTACCACCACTGCACCATGGCATCCTGCACGCCGGCCCAGACGATGTAGGACTTCGAAGAGAACGGCGATACCGGGATGGCGGCGTTGTTGCCGAGATGCAGCACGGCGATGGTCAGGATGAAAGCGAGATAGAACCAATTGGCGACATAGATGTGCGGCTCGCTGCGCCGCATGATGGTGCCGAGATAGACCAGGAAATACGTGACCCACACGATGGTGAGCCAGAGGTCGGCGTACCATTCCGGCTCGGCATATTCCTTCGACTGGGTGATGCCCAGGAGATAGCCGGTGCCGGCGACGACGATGAAGAAATTGTAGCCGAGCACCACGAACCACGGCGCGATGTCGCCGGCGAGGCGTGCCCGACAGGTTCGCTGCACTACGTAGAAGGACGTGGCAAGCAGCACATTGCCGCCGAAGGCGAAGATCACCGCGGAGGTGTGCAGCGGTCGGAGTCGTCCGAAGGAAATCCAAGGCAGATCGAAATTGAGCGCCGGAAACGCGAGCTCTAGCGCCGCCCAGAGCCCGACGGTGAAGCCGGCGATGCCCCAGAATACGGCGGCGACCGTCGCGAGCTTGACGGGACCCATGTTGTAATTGGGTCTGCCGTCGATGGTGAGCGGCGGCAATTCGGCCGGACGTTCATAGTAGCGATTGACGATGGCAAAGACCGTGGCAACGCTGGCAGCAGCAGAGAGCCAAGCATGAAACGCATATTCCGGCGTGTGCGCGTTCGCCGCGACGAAGATCGAGCTGAGCGCCAGCGCCACGAAGGCGAGCGCCACCGCCCCTTCGCCGATGGTCATGCTTTTGCGTGCGGCGGTAGAAGGCGTCATGCCCTTGGTCTCGATGCGCAGGCGGAAACGCTGGAGCGAATTCCCCGTTGCTCGAGACCATGCTGCGATGCAGTGAGGTCGGCTTTGATGCAAATCAAATCGCGAATGCGTTTGCCGCTTTTCCCCGAAGAAGTCGCCCGCGTCAGCGTTGGAGCGACTTCAGATAGGCGATGACGTCCGCAACCTGGTCGGGATCGAGCCGGAACTGCGGCATCGTGGGATGGCCGGCGCTAATCCCCTCGCTCAGCGGCCGTTGCAGGCTCTCGATCGGGTATTTCAGATGCAACGTACGGAATGGCGGCGCGATCTTGAGAGGGCTCTCGCTGACCTGGTCGATGGAATGGCATTGCGCGCAGTGCACGCGGACGAACGTCAAGCCGCGCTGGCCCGCCGGCGACTGTTGCGCGGAAGCAGGCTCACCGCCGCACAACGAAATGGCGCCCAGCACCATGATCAGCCGTTGCAGGGGGTATTTCAGTGCCATGCAATTCGCCTTTCGTTTCGCCGCAAGGCAAGGAAGGTTTGCTGCTTATGACGATATCGCGTCCGCACACGGCCGCTCAAGATCGCGAACGACTTGGGGCTTGACGCGGACGAGCTCAGCGGCATCGAGCTCGACCTGCTGCATCCGCCGAGACAGCAGGTCCGGTGAGTTCGGCCATTTGCCGGCGAGGACGCGGAACTCCGTCGCCGCGCCGACCCCCATATCGTGCGCGATGTGCGCCCCTTCGGCAGAACCGCAACGACCGAGTGCTGCCGTCGTACCGCGCTTGCTCATCCACCCTCGCGGCCGGCGGACAAGTCGCTGAATGAAGCCTGGTCTCTTCCGGGCCGCGGCGAGCATGGCGGCAGCCTCCTCTCGCAAACCGTATCATCGCAGCGTGCGGCGCCGTTGCCGGCGCCGAGCACCCGCTACGCATTCAGTCGATTGAGCGCGGAGCGGTTGCGCAGCAGGATTCGGCGCGAGGTCGAAAGCTCAATCGTGGCGGTCTTTTCCAACTGCGTGAGCGTACGCGAGACGGTTTCGATGGTCAGTCCGAGATAGTCGGCGATATCCTGGCGCGACATAGTCAGTTCGACAGCGCCACCCTGCGACGCGCGGTCCGCCATCTCCAAGAGAAAACCGGCAACGCGCTCCTGTGCGCTCTTGATCAGCACCAGGATGCGATCCTGAGCGCGCTGCAACTCGCGCGCGGTCAGCTCCCACATTTGCCGCGCCACGCGGTTATCCCTGGCGGCGAGCGCAACGACGGCGCTACGCTTGATCACGATGATCTTGCAGTCGGTGATGGCTTCGGCCGAAAACGTGTGCTCGTCACCGGTCTCGAGCCCGAAAATGTCGCCGGGAAGGTAAAAACCTCCGATTTGGCGGCGTCCGTCGACCAGCACCTTGTAGGTCCGTACCGTCCCGCTGGCGACCTTGTAGAGGTAGTCGGCCGGCTCGTTCTCGCCGTAGATTTCGGTGTTGCGCGCAAACGGCACCAGCGCGCCCATCAGCTCGATCGTGCTGTCTGGCGCGGATGGCGCTTGACGAAGTGCTATCCCT
>JBAUOM010000056.1:0-1519 GCA_049579765.1 Xanthobacteraceae bacterium | reverse complement strand
CTCGCCACCCTCTCCCGCAAGGGGAGAGGGTGGCACCGAGTCCGCCGCACGATCAGCTGCCAAAGCCCGCGCGCGCCTCACTGCCCGCGCAACGGCAGCGGCTGCTCGTCGAGCATGGCCTTGATCGCCGCCCGCGTCGTCGCGGCATCGAGCCCGTGCCGCGCGATCAGGTCCCCGCAGTCGGCGGCGATGGCGTCGACGTCCTGGAGGAGCTTGAGGCGCTTGAAATGGTCGTCGCGGCGCAGGCCCATGCTTTCGCCCACGATCTCCAACAGGTTCATGATGCGGAAGGAATAGTCGCGCTCGTGCGCGCAGAGCTCGCGATGATCGGCGTGATAGACCGCGAGGAGCGCGTCGACGCCGGCGCGCTCGGCGGCGTCGAGCTCGTTCTTCTGCAGCTCGCGGCGATAGGCCGGGAGCGCGCGGAAATAATTGCTCATCATGCCGACCGCGGGCTGCCGCAGGTCGACGAGCTCCACGCCCGGCACGGCCTGCAGGATATCCTCGGCCGCCTCCACCACGCCCTTGATGCCGGGATGGCGATGCAGCGCCACGCGCATCTCGACGCGCTTGCGCAGGAGCGGCGTGAGCCGATCGAGGTTGCCGCGCAGGAACAGCATGAACGGCGTCATTTCGAACGGCTTGGCGCCGCGCGTCTTCTCGACCGTCGGCAAGGTCGTCTCGGTGAACTGGGTGTGGCAGCTCGGGCACCACGACACCACTTGTCCGGACTTGCTGCGCGCGAGCTTGTCCATGGTGCTCTCGGCGAAGCGGCCCGACGTGGCGACGTCGCCGGTGCGCATCTGCACCACGCCGCAGCAATGGCTGGGGCCGCCCAGCACCTGATAGCTGACGCCGAGCGCATCCATGATGTCGAGCGCGAGCAGCGCGATGTGCGGGGTCTTGAGCACGTTGCAGCCGGTGTAGAACACGAAATCCGGCGGCGCGTCCGGCGTGGGATTTCCGCCCGGCTTCTGCCCCAACCGGGTCAGGAGCTCGTCATCGAGCTGCATCTGCGAGATATGGGTGACCTCGCGCGCGACCTTGCGGAAGCCTTCGACGCCCTGGCGGCGCTGCTCGCCCGGCTCATGCGCGTGGCGCGCCATCGCCACCCGTGCCATGCCGAGCAGGAAGCGCGGATTGACGCCGTAGTCGCAGGCCTTGATGCATTCGCCGGTGAGCACGCAGGCATTCGCCCATTTGCGCGACGCTTCCGGTCCGTCGCCCGTGCGCAAAATGTCGATGATGCCGGTGATGACCGCGCGCGGCTCGGCCTCGACCCCGCCGGGGCCGGTCACCGGGCAAACCTCGACGCACTTGCCGCAGCGGGTGCAGGCGTCTGCCATCGCCGCGACGCGTCCGGCCAGCGCGCTCTCGAAGGTCTCGGTCATGCGGCCTCGGCCAGCGAATATACGACCAAGCACAGATTATCGCCGTGGACGCGTGAATTGAAGTCCGGAATTATCGTTTCTCCGCGCTGTCGTCCCCGCGCATCCGATCTCGGGCTTGCCCGAGATCG
>JBAUOM010000055.1:0-1972 GCA_049579765.1 Xanthobacteraceae bacterium | reverse complement strand
GCGCGGGCGCCTGCGCGGCGTCGGCATGGCGTGCTACGTCGAGTCGTCGGGCGTCGCGCCGTCACGGTTCGCCGGCGCGCTCGGGGGCCGCGTCGGCTTCTACGAGGCGGCTTCCATTCGGGTCGAGCCCGACGGCGCCGTGCGCACCATGCTGGGCACCCACAATCACGGCCAGGGGCACGCCACGACGTTCGCGCAGATCCTCTCGTCGAAGCTGGGCGTCCCGGTCGAAAGGGTCGAGGTGATCGAGGGTGACACCGACGCGGTTCCGTACGGCACCGGCACGTTCGGATCGCGCTCGATCGCGGTGGGCGGCTGCGCGCTCGACCGGGCCGCCGACAAGATCGTGGCCAAGGGCAGGCTGATCGCCGCCCACCTGCTCGAGGCGGCGGCGACCGACGTCGATTTCGCCGACGGCGCGTTCGTGATCGCCGGCACCGACCGTCGCGTGTCGTTCGCCGAGGTCGCCCGCGCCGCCTACGTGCCGCACAACTTTCCGCTCGAGACCCTCGAGCCCGGCCTACAGGAGACCGCGGTCTACGATCCTCCGAGCTTCGCCTTCAGCAACGGCGCCCATGTCTGCGAGCTCGAGATCGATCCCGACACCGGCCGCATCGAGATCGTCGGCTTCTGGGGCGTCGACGACGTCGGCACCGTGATCAATCCGATGATCGTCGAAGGCCAGATCCACGGCGGCCTCGCCCAGGGCCTCGGCCAGGCGCTGCTCGAACGCTGCGCCTACGACGGCGCGGGCCAACTCGTCTCCGGGTCGTTCCTGGACTACGCCATCGCGCGTGCCGACGACCTGCCGCTGTTCGTGACCGAGTGCGACGAGAGCCAGCCCTGCACGCACAATCCACTCGGCGCCAAAGGCTGCGGCGAGGCCGGTTCGATCGGCGCACCGGCGGCGCTGGTCAGCGCCGCGCTCGATGCCCTCGCCCCGCTCGGCGTCAGCGACCTCGAAATGCCGCTCACCTCAGAGCAGGTGTGGCGGCGGATCAGGCAGGCGCGTTCAGGCGCAGGAGCCGCGCCGCGTTCCGAAAGCAGATCATCTCCCGTTCCTGCTCGCTGATCGGCGCCGCCTCGATGAAGCGCGCGGCTTGCGCGCCGTCTTCCAGCGGGTAATCGACCGAGAACATGATCCGATCCGCCCCGAGCGCCGCGATCGCGCAGGTGAGCGCCTCGGGCTGGCAGGCGCCCGCGGTGGTCGCGAAGAAATTGCGGCGAATGTATTCGGACGGCGGCCGTGCGAGCTCGACTTTCGGCCGGTAGATCTTGAAGCGGCTGTCGATGCGCCAAAGGAGGTAGGGCAGGGCCTCGCCCATGTGGCCGAGGATGATGTTGAGCTCGGGAAAACGGTCGAACAGCCCGCTCAGGACGAGGCGCAACGCATGGCCGCCGGTCTCTGCCGTCCAGCCCCACATCGACGCGGCCAAGCCGGGATAGTCCTCCAGCACGGGCGGACGAACGGGCATGTGGACGGGATGAAGGTAGACGGGAACGCCGAGCGCCTGGACCGTCTCCCAGAACGACAGGCAGCTCGCATCGTCGAGGTAGCGGCCGTTGGTGTGGCCGTTGATCAGCGCGCCCCTGAAACCGAGCTGCCGCACGCAGCGCTCGAGCTCGCGCGCGGCGGCATCGGGCTCCTGCATGGGCAGATGCGCGAACCCGGCATAACGCGTCGGATGGTTCGCGATCTCGGAGGCGAGAAAGTCGTTGACGCGGCGCGCTTCGCTCACCGCCCTGGCATGGTCGCGCTCGGCCTGCACGCCGGGCGAGTTCAGCGACAGCACCGCGACGTCGATCCCGGCCTCGTCCATCGCGGCGAGCCGGAGCTCCGACAAATCCGTCAAACGCTCGCCGATCGCGCGCAGGAACCACGGCTCGAACAGATCTGCCCCGATCTTGCCGGTATGCGGGAAGCCGTCGGTCCAAAAATGCTCTTCGAGCGCGATCTTGTTCATGTCCTTTC
>JBAUOM010000054.1:0-3101 GCA_049579765.1 Xanthobacteraceae bacterium | reverse complement strand
GGAGAACACCGTGGCGCTGCGCGCGCCGGCGGCCGCCCCGCGCTCGAGGGTGTCGATGACGAACGTCGCCGGCACCAGCACCACCATGTGGTCGGGCGCTTGCGGCAACGCCGTGAAGTCCGGGTAGCAGGGCCTGCCCCAGATTTCGTTTCGGCGCGGATTGACCAGATAGATCGGCCCGGGAAACTCATAGCGGTTGAGATTGTGCCACACCCGCCCGGCCCAGCTCCCGGCGCGATCGCTGGCGCCGACCAGAACGACGTTGCGCGGCGCGGTGAGCGCCGCGACCTTCGCTTTGGACGCGTCGAGATTCACCCGGGTTTGCACGTCTGCGGATTTCCCTGCGAGCGGATGCCGGCCGAACCGTCGCTCGACCGGGACGAGCTCACCCGCGTTGCTTCAATGGGCTGCGCCTGCGGCGACTTTCTGCCTGGCCGCGGCCGCCGGGAAATAGTCGCCGAGCCAGCCGCGCAACAGGTCCCAGATGCGGGTATTGCCTTCGCCGAACATGAAATGGTCGGCGTCGCTGATGAGGTGCAGCTCGGTGGGCTGGCCGGCGCGCTTGAACAGCTCGATCGACTGCTCGGTCGGCGTGACCGAATCGTTGGCCGAGTGCAACAGCAGCAGCGGCCGCGGCGCGATGCGCCCCACGACCTCGTCGGCCCGGAAGTCGAACATGCTCTGCGCGGTCTCAGCCGGGAACGAGTCGATCGAATTGGCGGCGAGGTTGTTGCGCAGATGCGGCGGGATCGGAACGATGTCGTAGCGCGGCACCATCAGCGACTTGCCGGTCCTGGCCCGGTGCTCGCGGCCCTCCTTGAGCATGTTGGTGAAGCGTTCCCACTCCTGCGGACTCTTGTGCTGGCCGCGGAACTTGCGCTCGCCGTCGCCCCAGCCGCCGTTGGAGATGACGGCGGCGGCCCGCTCGTCGACGCCGCCGGTATAGACGGCGACCGCTCCGCCGAAGCTCGATCCGATCACGCCGATGCGGTCGGGATCGACCGCGGGATGCCTGGCGAGGAACGTCAGCGCGTTGCGGGTGTCCTCGACCTGCTCGAGGCAGATCACCCGGCCGAACTCGCCCTCGCTCTCGCCGCAGCCGCGCATGTCGAAGCGCAGCACGACATAGCCGAGCTCGTTCAGCACCTTGGTCGGCTGCATGGTATTGGACGAGGTCTTGTTGCTGCCGAAGCCGTGCAGCACCAGGAAGGCGGCGCGGCGTTCTCCCGCTCGCATCCCGCTCGGGACATGCACGACGCCTGAGAGCTTAAGGCCGGCGGAGGGAAACGTGACGGCTTCTTCGGTCATCGGCAGGATCTCCTTGGGGCGGGGTGGCACCGACTTTATCGGAACGGCGCGGGGATGGAAGATGGGTCGCCGGCCGTCGCGCCCTTGCCGCGTGGCGATGGCAACGCGAGCGGCCCTCCAATACACGCGCCGATCGTTTCTCGCTGAAAGCCCGCGCTACTCGCCCGCGCCTTTCGGCTTGCCGAGGCCGAGCTCGCGCCAGCGGGCATAGGCCTTGTCGATGTCGTCCTGTTGCGGCCACACCGTCGGCGGGAAGCGGGCGCCGTCGAAGTCCGGATCGGGGTCGTAATCCAGGTTCATGGTGGCGTCGATCAGCAGCCGGTTCCATTTGCCGGTGCCGAACAGCGCGGGGTTGCGGTCACGCTTGCGCGTGGAAGGGTCGAGCCCCGCACCGAAAGTCGCCGGCATGATGACGACGTCGTCCTCGCCGGCATTGACGCGATGGGCAATGGCCCAGTCGACCGCAGCGTAATCGTGGATGTCGATGTCGTCGTCGACCACCGTGACGTGCTTGTAGCGCACGTGCGCGGCGGACGAGCCCCAAAGCGCGTTGGCGGCCTGCTTGGCTTGGCCGCGATAGCTCTGTTTCATGCGGATCAAGGCATTGATGCCGGTTTGTACCGGCGGGCACCAGACGTCGGTGATGCCCGGCACCCCGGCGCGGTCGAGCACGTTCCAGGCGGTCGCCGCGCGCATGATTGAGGAGCACACGCCGTTTTCCGAATAGCTGCCGGGCATCGAGCCCTCGATCGTGCCGCGCAGGATCGGATCGTCGCGGTGGGTGATCGCGGTGACGCGGATGGTCGGCTTGGGGGAGCGGTCGCCGGCGAGGTAGCCGGTGAACTCGGCGTAGGGGCCTTCCATCACGTAGGTCTGTGGATCGAGGCCGAGATAGCCTTCGATCACGATCTCGGCCGTCGCCGGGACGTAGAGGTCGACGGTCTCGCATTTCACCAACTCGACCGGCGCGCCGCGCATGGCGCCCATGACGTCGTACTCGCACATCCCCTTGGGCACCGGAGATCCTCCGGTGAAGCCGAGCGAGGGCTCCCAGCCGATCGCCACCGCGATCGGCATTTCGGCGCTTCCGCCGTTCTGCCAGGCGGTGAAATGATGTCCGATATGTTGGGCACGCCACATCAGGATCGGAATCCGATCATGGCCGGCGACCATGCCGCGATAGATGCCGACATTCATGATCCCGGTCTCCGGGTCCTTGGTGACGCAGCCGCCATAGGTGAGGAGGTAGCGGCCGCCGTCGAGCCGGTTCCAATGCGGCGAAGGAAATTCGTAGAGGTCGATGTCGGCGCCTTTGAGAATGTTCTGCTTCACCGGCCCGGTAGCGACGATCTTCGGCGGAATGCTGCCGGTGAGAATGGTACGGCTGATCTTGACCAGCTCCCGCGGATGGGTGTCGGGCGGCAGCCCCAGCATCATGGCGACGCGCCGGTAGTTGTTCAGCGCGGAGCCGAAGATGCGGCGACAGCGGCTCTTCGGGGTGTTGTAATCCTTGATGTTGTTGAACAGCAGCGCCTTGCCGGTGCCGGGCCCCTGCGCCAGCCGCATGATGGTTCCGAGCTCGATGTTCCAATCGACCTCGGCGCCGATCTCGTCGAGCTCGCCTTGCGCTCTGAGCGCCTCGATCCAACCGCGCAGATCGCCGAAGGCGGTCGGTTTACGTTCGACGGACATCTCTTCTTTTCGGATTTGGAACATGGTTGCCGTTTTTCCCTCGCTCACGGGCACTGTTGTACCAGCTCGACGGCTGTCGTCCCCGCGCATCCGATCTCGGG
>JBAUOM010000053.1:0-7774 GCA_049579765.1 Xanthobacteraceae bacterium | reverse complement strand
GTGTAGTCGGTCTCCCCGCCGAGCAGGATCGGGGGATGCGGCGTCTGCCTGGGCTTGGGATAGAGCCAGACCGGGTCGAAATCGACGAGCTCGCCGTGAAATTCCGCCTGCTCCTGCGTCCACAGCGCCTTCATCGCCAGCACGCGCTCGCGCAGGAGCTTGAAGCGGGTCTCGTAACGCGCGCCGTGGTTCTCCATTTCCTCGACGTTCCAGCCGCCGCCGATCGCGAAGATGAAGCGGCCGCCCGAGAGCTGATCGAGGCTCGCCACCGCTTTCGCCGTGACGATCGGGTCGCGCTGCGGCACCAGCGCGATGCCGGTGCCGAGCTTGAGCCTGCGCGCCGCCGCGGCGGCAAACGACAGCGCGACGAACGGATCGTGGGTATGGAGATAGCGCCTGGGCAGCGCGCCGCCGCCCGGATAGGGCGAGCGCCGGCTGACCGGAATATGGGTATGCTCGCACACGAACAGCGACTCGAAGCCGCGCTGCTCGAGCGCGCGCGCGAGCTCCCCGATATCGATGCCGTAGTCGGTGGGGAAATGGAAGGCGCCAACCAGCATGATCATGCCTCCGCGGACCCTACGATCTGTCGGCCGCCCGCCGTTTCGCGGGACGCGGCGTCGACTTAGCGCATGTCCCGGAAAAGCGGGAACCGGTTTTCCGACAAGGACATGCGCCAACGAAAGAATCCAGCATGTCCCGGAAAAGTGGGAACCGGTTTTCCGACGCTCTAATGGCCGAGGAAGCCGCAGATCTCCTGCGCGATGTCCTCGGCGTGAGTTTCCAGCGCAAAATGGCCGGTGTCGAGGAAACGGACCACCGCGCCGGGGATGTCGCGTTTGAACGCTTCCGCGCCGGCCGGCAGGAAGAACGGATCGTTCTTCCCCCACACCGCCAGGAACGGCGGCTTGTGCTTGCCGAAGTATTCCTGGAAGGTCGGGTAGAGCGCGACGTTGCTCTTGTAGTCGCCGAACAGGTCCAGTTGGACCTCGTCGGCGCCGGGCCGGGCGAGGTAAAAGTTGTCCAGCGAATAGCCGTCGGGAGAAACGGCGGTCGTGTCGGACACGCCGTGGGTGTACTGCCAGAGCGTCGTCTCAGGTTTCAGGAAAGCGCGTAGCGCATCGCGGTTGGCGCGCGAAGGGTCCTTCCAATATTTCTGGATGGGAGTCCAGCCTTCGCTCAATCCTTCTTCATAGGCGTTGCCGTTCTGGGAAATGATCGCGGCGATGCGCTCGGGGTGGCCGACCGCGAGCCGAAAGCCCGTCGGGGCGCCGTAATCGAACACATAGACCGCAAAGCGGCCGAGACCGATCGCCTCGGTGAAGCGCTCGATCACCTTTGCGATGTTGTCGAAGGTGTAGTCGAACCGGCTGCGGTCGGGCATGTCGGAGCGTCCAAAGCCGGGCAGGTCCGGTGCGACGATGTGGAAGCGGTCCGCAAGCATCGGGATCAAGTCGCGAAACATGTGGCTCGAGCTTGGAAAGCCGTGCAGCAACAGGAGGTCCGGTGCACCGGCCGCGCCCGCTTCTCGGTAAAATATGTTGACGCCGTCGATGTCGACCTTGTGGTAGCTGGACTTGGTCATTTGCCGATCCTCGCTTTCAGGGATGACCGCCGTGCTGCTCCCGGCGGCGATTGTAAGCCGGCGCACTCGTTTCCTTCGCGCGCGCGCCGTTCACGTTCGTGTCAATTGCGATGGAACTTCGCCTGGACGCTGCGGGCCCGGCCTTTGCCGGCCCTCGAGCTCCGCTAACTCGAGCGCGAAGGAGAAATTTGAGCCTCGGCTCCAGGCGCGCTGGGCTTGAGATAGACGATCAGGCAACAACAACAGATTCCGAGTCCGATCGGCGGATATTTCAGCGCGATCACCGCCGCCACCCCGAACAGGCACAGTGTCGCGATCGATCGCAAACGCATGATCTTGCGCACTCTTGGCGAGACGTCGTCGGCTGGAGCGCGGTCAATGAGCTCCCTGATCAGGAACATGTAGGTCGCGTTCACCAGGAAGAAAACCGCCGCATAGAAGGCGACCGGCTGCGGCGCCAATTCGCTCACGGCCATCCAGGCGGTGGCGAGCGGCAGCAGCGACACCGAAAACAGATGGCGAAATTGAACCACAGCAAACGAGGCGTCGTGTCCGTCGCGTAGCGCATGAAATGGTGGTGATTGGCCCACACGATGGCGATGAAAACGTAGCTCACCGCGTAGCTCAGCCATGTGGGCCAGAGCGCCAGCAGCGCCTCGAAGGTGGGGAGCTCCGGCGGGCGCAGGTCCAAGACCAGCACCGCGATCAGGACGGCGAACACGGCGTCGGAGAACCCGCTTATTCGCTCCGGTGTCGCTCTAACCTGGGGCACGGTGGTACCCTTTGCCGTGTGCCGCCGTCGCGTCGGATATCGGCACGAGATTGGTCAGGGTCGATGGCATGTCCGCGGCTCGCATGAAAGGCGCATCCGTTCGACCCAATCGCGATGCGCTCCCGCTTGCCGATCATTGGCTTACAAGACGATGCGCGAATTGCAATAGCAGGGCGAGGGCGAGCAGCGGCCTTGAACGACGTCAAGAGCGTCTTGCCGTGAGCAACAAAAAACAACGTTTCTCTCGAGCCGTGCCAGTGGCGGTGACAATAGGAAGTGCTTATCTTTACCGGCATGAGCGGGCCGTTGTCCAAAATGGTGGCCGTGGCGTTCGCCGTTCTTGTCCTTGCGGCGTCGGCAACCGCGTCCGCCCGCCCCAAGAAGCACAGGGCCGAGCGCACAACGACGCCGGCTACCACGTGCGATGGAACGCCGGTCATCATGCAGGGCATGGAGTGCGCGAGCCGTCCCGCCCGCGGGGAGAAGCAGAAGCAGCCGACCCAGCGCGCGGAACGCCCCCCCGTCTCCGCGCGAGGCAGCAGCGGTCCCTACATCGCGCCGCCTCTGCGCGCACCATCGCTGACGCTGACCCAGCCGTCGGCGGGTCCTTACATTCCGCCGCCCATCAATAACCCCAGCGAGCGGATCAACCAATTGAACCAGTCCTTTCCGCTCAATGGCGGTTTGGGGAACAACCCCACCGACCGTGACGCCTACATACGCTACAACCTCAACAGGTAACGGCAGCCGCCGTTGCTGCGGGGCCGACCGCTCGGCTTCGGTTTATGACACGGACCGGATCCGAGGCGATCTCCGCTTTCGTGCCGCCGTCGGGGGAACGGCCGGACATTGTCCAAGCCCGCATTGCCCAAGCCCGATTCATGAATACACGGCCTGTCCGGCCGACAGCTCGCCCCAGCTGGTCGTCCTCTCGATGCGCACCGCTATGACGGGATGCCGAGCGATCCGCATCGCCGCAAGCTGCGGGTAGCGCGACCGCAGCCGCGCCTGCGCCTCGTCGTGTTCGCTTCCTTCGCTCAGGATCTCGGCGCGGCCGTGCAGCATGACCCAGCCGAGCCGCGTCCAGTCCTCGTCGTAGCGGTCGACGACCACCGCGACCGCAGGGTTCTCGGCAATGTTCCTGATCCGCTTGAGCGCGCGGCCGGCAACGCGCTTCGGCTTGTCGTCGATGGTGATGTAGAGCGTCGCTGCGGCCAGCACGAAGCACACCGGCACGACATGCGGAACCGCGCCGCGGTCCGCCGTGGCGAGGTAGGCGACGCGGCAGTCGGCCAAGAACCGGCGTTCAGGCTCCGACACCATGCTGTGGTCGCTCCTCAGCGCATGTCCCGGAAAAGTGGGCACCGGTTTTCCGACGAGGACATGCGCCGACAAGCGCATGTCCCGGAAAAGGCCTGCCCCCGACTTGATCCGGGGTGGGCACCGGTTTTCCGATCAGGACATGCGCCGACAACCCCATCTCCCGGAACTCTTGGCATCAAGGTGCGTAGCGGTTGAAGACGAGGTCGCGCGCCTTGGCGATCTCATGGCAGGCAAAGCAGGTGTTGTGCACCGCCGCGCCGGCGGGTTTGCCGTCGTTGAATTGCGCGAAGCCCCAGCCGTCGGTCGCGGCGTATTTTTTTGAGTCCTTGACCATGAACTGAACCCCGTTCTTGGGCGGCCCGGCCACGAAAGACTGGGGACGGCCGAAGGCTTTGGCGCTTTCCTCCAACGGGTCGTAGCTCCAGGCGATCCGGGCGATGATCGCGCCGTCCGGGAACGGAAGCGTCCCTTCCCGGGCGGCCTTGATCGCGACGTCGTTGCCGAGAATGGCGCGCAGATCGTTGAGGCTCCCTTCTTCGTGGGCCACGGAGATCAGCCTCCAGTCGCGGTATCCGGGGGGAATTTTGATCCCGAAGATCGGCGCGGCCTCGCCATCGGCCTGTCCGGATGCGGGGGCCATGTAGGCGGCCACCCCGGCCAGCGCGCCGGCTGCAACCAGCGCGAAAACAATCCCTCTCATGCGGCGCCTCCTTCGAACATGCGTCATCGAACCCCTGCGGAGCTTCCGCCTCCTCGGCTAGCTAGCGCATGTCCCGGAAAAGTGGACACCGGTTTTCCGCCAAGGACATGCGCAAAGCCAAGGAATCCAGAGCGCATCCCGATTCGGCCTAATCGGGATGCGCTCTAGGCGCCACCGATCATGATGCGAATGTCAGGATAGGGGAATAGGATTGCGGAGTTGGAATCTTGAGTGAGCTGGCTCCATCGCCAGCGACCGGGAGGAGCGCATGATGATTCCGCGTCGTCGATTGCTGCATCTGGCAGTGGGCGCTGCCGCCCTGCCGGCCGTCTCGGGCATGGCGAAGGCGCAAGGCTATCCAAACCGGACGGTGCGCATCGTCGTCGGCTTTCCCGCCGGGCAGGCGATCGACATCTTCGCGCGCCTGATGGCGGAATGGCTGCAGCAGCGGCTCGGCCAGACATTCATCGTCGAGAACCGGCCGGGCGCCGCCGCCAATGTCGCCACCGAGATGGTGGCGCGCTCCCCGGCGGACGGCTACACGCTGCTGATCGTTGCGTCGAACAACGTGATCAACACCACGCTCTACGGCACCGTCGATTTCGCCCGCGAGATCGCGCCGATCGCCACCTTCGGCCGCGGCTATCAGGTCCTGAACGTCAACAATTCCTTGCCGGTGAAGACCGTCCCCGAGCTCATCGCCTATGCCAAGGCCCATCCCGGCAAGCTCAACATGGCGTCGCCGGGAGTGGGAAGCGCCGGCCATGTCGCCGGCGAGATGTTCAAGATGATGACCGGGGTGAGCATGCAGCACGTGCCGTACCGCGGCTCGGTGCCGGCGCTGACCGACCTCATGAGTGGGCAGGTCCAGGTCATGTTCGACAACCTGCCCTCGTCGATCGAGCACATCAGGGCCGGCAGGATTCGCGCGCTTGCGGTCACGCCCGCGACGCGCTCGCAGGCGCTGCCCGATGTCCCGACCATCGGCGAGTCGGTGCCGGGCTACGTCGGCGGCGGCTGGTCCGGGATCGGCGCGCCCGCCGCCACGCCGGCCGAAATCATCGATCTGCTCAACCGCGAGGTCAACGCCGCGCTCGCCGATCCGACGATCAAGGGGCGGCTCGAGAACCTGGGCAGCCCGGTTCTGATCATGTCGCCCGCGGAATTCCGCAAGCTCGTCGCTGCGGAGACCGAGCGGTGGGCGACGGTGATCAAGTTCGCGAACATCAAGCCGGAGTGAGGCAGGGCTTCTATTCCCGCTCGTCCCCGCGCAAGCACGAAGGGCTGGTGCCCTTGAGAAGGCGTCCATATTGCGCGCCTGATTGGCGCAGAAGGGCCACATAATTCGGTGCTCTGCGGGGCACCGTCTCGCCGGCCGACACGGCTCGCACGATGGCGCTCACGCACGTGTGAACTGCCGGACGTGATCGCAGTCGCGCAACCTGGGAACCGCCCGGGCCCCTCACGCAACCCAAGATAGCGGTGGAGACAGTCCACCGGCGGAATCGAGCTCCGACCGGCAGCACGGCTGCGCCGGGGACGGACCGCGCGCCGGCAATCCAGGCGCGGAAAACCTCGACCAGGAAAGGGAAGGGACCATGGCCTTCGTCTTTGGAACGGCGAACTCGGACATTCTCAATGCCGCCGACGGCGTCACCTCCGGCGACGACCACGTCTATGGCGGTGACGGGCATGACACGATTCGCGGCCTTGGCGGCAGCGACGACCTCTTCGGCGAGGATGGCAGGGACTACCTCTACGGCGGCGCCGGCAACGACTGGCTCGAGGGCGGCAAGGGCAACGACCACCTCTACGGCGGCGACAACAACGACATCCTGTGGGGCCAGGAGGGCGACGACGAGCTCTACGGCGACGACAACGACGATTACCTCGACGGCGGCATCGGCGCCGACCTGCTCGATGGCGGTGACGGCAGGGATATCGCGGCCTACTACGGCTCGCAGGAAGGCGTGCACGTCTCGCTCAGCCCCTTCCTGCTGATCGGCGGCGGGAATACGGGCGGCGACGCCGAGGGCGATATCCTCGTCAATATCGAGGACCTGGCCGGCTCGAGGTATGACGACGAGCTCTACGGCAACGATCAATCGAACCTGCTGTGGGGCATGGAAGGCAACGACGTGATCAACGGCGGCGGCGGCGGCGACGAGATCGACGGCGGCGACGGCATCGACACGGTGTCCTACGAGGGATCGTCCGAGGGGGTCATCGTCTCGCTGATGGCCGATACCGCCTCGGGCGGCGACGCCGCCGGCGATACGCTCGACAATATCGAGATTCTCATCGGCTCCGCCCACGCCGATACCTTGTCGGGCGACGATGGCGACAACGCGCTCAGCGGCCTCGGCGGCGACAACACGCTCTACGGCTACGGCGGCGCCGACGGCCTGTGGGGCGGCGAGGATGACGACACGATGTACGGCGGGGACGGCGCCGACGTGCTCAAGGGCTTCGGCGGCAACGACGTGCTCGATGGCGGCGACGACGCCGACTCCATGTGGGGCGGAACCGGCAATGACACCTACATCGTCGACGACGCGGGCGACGTGGTGACGGAGTACGCCGACGAAGGCATCGACACGGTCGATGCCTCCATCCACTACACGCTCGGGGCAGAGTTTGAAAACCTGGTCCTGACCGGCGTCGGCGGCCTCAACGGCACCGGCAACGACCGCGACAACGCCATCGTGGGCAACGACTCCGACAACGGGCTGAACGGAGGCGGCGGCGCCGACACGATCAAGGGCCTCGGCGGCGCCGACATCATCGACGGCGGCACCGGCGCCGACACCATGCTTGGCGGCGACGGCTGGGACATCTTCATCGTCGACGATGCCGGCGACGTGGTGACGGAGAGGATCGGCGAAGGCTTCGACATGGTGCAGACCGAGGTGAGCTACAGCCTCGCGGCCGGGTCCGAGGTCGAGGTGCTGTATGCCGACCCGGCCTCTGCAGCCGCGATCAATCTCACCGGCAACGAGTTCGACAACTTCCTCACCGGCAACGACGCCGTGAACGTCATCGCCGGCGGCCTCGGGATCGACACGTTGCGAGGCAACGGCGGCGGCGACGCGTTCATATGGTCGTCGGTCGGCGAGATCGGCTTGTCGAGCCCGGACGTCGTCGCCGACTACAGCACTGCGCAGGGTGACGTGCTCCACTTCACCAACGTCGACGCGGACGAGACCGTCGCCGGCGACCAGAACTTCACCTTCATCGGCACCGCGGCGTTCACGGCGCCGGGCCAGATCAACTGGTTCACCAACGGCACCGACACCTTCATCCAGCTCAACACGAACGCCGATCCGGCCGCGGACGCCGTCGTCCAGCTCAGCGGTGTGCTCTCGGGCGACTCGGTCTTGATGTTCCTGTGAGA
>JBAUOM010000052.1:0-3219 GCA_049579765.1 Xanthobacteraceae bacterium | reverse complement strand
CTGCGAGCGCGCTCGCCTCCTCGGCGGTGAGCGCGCGGTCTGACTGCGCGGCGAGCGCCGCGTGGTCGAGCGCGAGCACATGGCCGACGAGAATGCGGGCGTCGAGCGCGGGCGCATCGAGGCCATGACGGCGGAACTCGCGCGCGAGATGCCGTCGCGCGAGTTCGACCGAGCAGCCAGGTGCAATATGGAAATCTCGGCGCCCGGCATCGATCCTGTCGCGCATCAGCGCGACGGAGCGGAGAGCGCTGCTCGTTGCCTCGCTCACTGCGCCGCGCCTTCCGCCGCCAGCAGCTCGGCTTGATGCTCGGTCACCAGTGCGTCGATGATCTCACCGAGCGCCTCGCCCTCGATCACCTGCGGCAGCTTGTAGAGGGTGAGATTGATGCGATGGTCGCTCACGCGGCCCTGCGGGAAATTATAGGTGCGGATGCGCTCGGAGCGGTCGCCGGAGCCCACCTGGCCGCGACGCTCGGCGGCGCGCGCCGCGTCCTGCTTCTGGCGCTCGAAATCGTAGAGCCGCGCGCGCAGAATCGCCATTGCCTTGGCGCGATTGCGGTGCTGCGAGCGGTCCTCCTGCATCATGACCACTATGCCGGTGGGGATATGGGTCACGCGCACGGCCGACTCGGTCTTGTTGACGTGCTGGCCGCCGGCGCCGCCCGACCGCAAGGTATCGATCTTGAGGTCGGCGTCGTCGATTTCGATGTCGACGTCTGCTGCCTCCGGCAGCACGGCGACGGTGGCGGTGGAGGTATGGATGCGGCCCGAGGCTTCGGTGTCGGGCACGCGCTGCACGCGGTGGACGCCTGATTCGAACTTCAGCTTGGCGAAAGCGCCGCGGCCGCGGATTTCGGCGATGATCTCCTTGTAGCCGCCGACGCTGCCCTCGCTGGCGGAGATGATCTCCACCTTCCAGCCCTGCTTTGCCGCATAGCGCTCGTACATGCGGAACAGGTTGCCGGCGAACAGCGCGGCCTCGTCGCCGCCGGTGCCGGCGCGGATTTCGAGAATGACGTTGCGCTCGTCCATGGCGTCCTTGGGGACCAGCGCAAGCTTGATCTCGCGTTCCAGCGCCACCCGCCTTTGCTCAAGCTGCGGCTTCTCGGAGACCGCCATCGCGCGCATGTCCGGGTCGGTTGCGGGGTCGGCGATAAGCGCGTCGAGGCCCTCGATCTCGGCGGCCACGCCGCGATAGTTCTTCACCGCCGCCACGACCGGTCCGAGCTCGGCGAATTCGCGCGAAAGCTTGACATAGGCCTCGGGCGCCACTTGGCGCGCCAGGTCGCCTTCGACCGCCTTGTGGCGGGCGATGAGCGCGTCGAGTTTCTGCTCAGGAAGCATGGCCACCTTGACCGTGCGAAACGAAACCGCAGGCTTCGGATGCGGCTCCGTCCGCCGCCCGCGAGACACGCGTTAGATGGGGCGCAGAGGTCAAATCTGCAGCCCCTCCGCGGCCGCGAAAGCCTTGAGCCGCTCGCGGATCGGCTGACTGCCGGCCGGGCTGTCGATCAGCGGCTGGATCAGCGCGGCGGCCTTCCCGACATTGAGGTCGAGCAGCATGGCCTTGACCGGGCCGACGGCGGACGGCGAGAGCGAGAGCGCGCGATAGCCGATTGCGACCAGAGCAAGCGCTCCGATCGGTTTCGAGGCCAGCTCTCCGCACAGCGTCACCGGCTTGGCATGGGCGCGGCCCTTGTCCGCGATCGCCTTCAGCGCGCGCAGGACCGGCGCCGAGATCGCGTCGAAGCGGTCGGCAACGCGCGAATTGCCGCGGTCGATGGCGTAGAAGAATTGCACCAAATCGTTCGAGCCTACGGAGAGGAAATCCACGCGTTCGAGCAACTCGTCGAGCTGGTAGAGCAGGGAAGGCACTTCGAGCATGGTGCCGACCTCGACCCGCTCGGGCAGCTTGTGGCTGTGTCTGCGCAGGTGGGTGAGCTCGCGCTCGACCAGCGATCTCGCCTCGTCGAATTCCTCGACCGCGGCGACCATCGGGAACATGACCTTCAGATCCCGACCGCCGGCGGCCCGCAGCAGCGCGCGGATCTGGCTGCGCAGCAGGCCCGGCCGGTCGAGCCCCAGCCTGATGGCGCGCCAGCCGAGCGCGGGGTTCTCCTCCTCGACATTGCGCATATAGGGCAGCACCTTGTCGCCGCCGATGTCGAGCGTGCGGAACGTCACCGGCTTGTCGCCGGCGGCGTCGAGCACGGCGCGGTAGAGCGAGAACTGCTCGGCGGTGCGGGGGAAGCTCGCCGCCACCATGAACTGCAATTCGGTGCGGAACAACCCGATGCCGGCGGCGCCGGTCTCGTCGAGATGCGGCAGGTCGACGGGGAGGCCGGCATTGATCATCAACGTGATCTTCTCGCCGTCCTTGGTCGTGCACGGCTTGTCGCGCAGCGCCAGATACTGCAATTGCCGGCGCGCGCGCAGCCGCACCCGCTCGATATAGGCCGCCTCCATGTCGGGCGACGGCCGCACATGCACATCGCCGGTCAAGCCATCCACGATGATGGCATCGCCGGGGTCGGCCACGCCGGTGGCGTTGGCGATTTCCCCTACCGCCGGGATGCCCAGCGCGCGGGCGACGATCGCCACATGGGAATTGGGCCCGCCTTCCTCGAGAACGAGCCCGCGCAGGCGCTTGCGGTCGTAGTCGAGCAGCGCCGCCGGCCCCATGGCGCGGGCTACGAGGATGGCATTCTCGGGCAGACGGTCGCGCGCCGGTGCGTAGTCCTGGCCGAGCAGCTGGTGCATCAACCGGTTGGCGAGCTCGTCGAGATCGTGCAGGCGCTCGCGCAGATAGGGATCGGTCGCGCGCAGCATGCGCGCCCTCGTATCGGACTGCACGCGCTCGACCGCCGCCTCGGCGGTGAGGCCGGTCGCCACCGCCTCTTCGAGGCGGTGCACCCAGCCGCGGTCGTAGGCGAACATGCGGTAGGCCTCCAGCACGTCGCGGTGTTCGCCGCCGTCGGCGACCTCGCCGCGCTCGAGCAGCACGTCGAGGTCCGATCGCATGGTCTCGACCGCGGTTTCCAGCCGTTTCAACTCCTTCGGTACGTCGTCGGCGATGAAATTGGTGATGACCACGCGCGGCTCGTGCAGCACCACGTGGCCGAGCGCGATGCCCTCGTTCAGCGGCGCCCCGGTGATGTGCACCGGACGGCGGGCGGCGGGCTCGGGCACGCCGGGACGCGCAATCGACGAGAGCTCGCC
>JBAUOM010000051.1:0-7844 GCA_049579765.1 Xanthobacteraceae bacterium | reverse complement strand
TGCCGAGGCTGCGCAATACGCGGTTGCGGCGGCTGCGGCTGCGTAGCCTGCGGCGGAGGCTGCGGATCCTGCTGGCGGATATGGACGCCCTTGGGCTGGATCTGGTCCTGCTGACGGAAAATGCGGGCTGCCGGGGGTCGCGCCCCCGGACGCTTTTCGATCATGTCGGCACATGCAGGTCGGCGTGCCGAGCGTGGTGACGTTTGACCTTACGGGCCGTGCCCTGCTTGCGGCGCGGCCCACTTGATGCGCGGCCATGACGGGCGATCCCAGGAACAACTTTCCGCTCCACGATGCTCTGCAGTTCGCGCCGAATTTCAGCGTCTATGTCCTGCCACCCGATGTCGTCTGTTTCTATTCCGAGGATAGGAAGTTCTTTCTTCACGGCGAGCTCTTCTGCGCGCTGGTGTCCGCAATCGGCGAAGGCGGAAGGAGCGTTCGCGAGCTGGTTGGCGAGCTCGAGCGGCATTATCCGTCCGCGGCAATCCACGAAGCCCTGAAGCGGCTGATCGAACGCCGCTATGTTCTATCGGCATCGCGCGCGTCGGCCGGCGTCATCCCCGCCTATTGGGCAAGCCTCGGTCTGCCGCCGGAGACCGCAGACAGAAATCTCCAGAACTGTCGTGTGCGCATTCGCTCGATCGACGTGGACGGCGCAACGGAGCTCGGCGCCGCCCTGCGGGAGCTGGGCGTCCATGTCGTCACGCGCTCGCCCGACCTGACCGTCACGCTGGTCGGCGATTATCTCGACGGACGACTGGAGGAATTGAACCGGCAGCATCTGTCGGACCGCACGCCTTGGATCCTCGCCCAATCCTCCGGTATTTTTCCCCTGGTGGGGCCGGTGTTTGTTCCCGGCAAGAGCGCCTGTTGGACCTGTGTCGCCGATCGCATGCGGCGGAACCGGGAGATCAAGGCGCTTCTCGACCGCCAACAGGTCCGCTGCATCGCCGTTTCGCCTCTCGCCCGGCACGCCGTCGGACAAAGCGGCATCCAGCTCGCAGCCATCGAGATCGCGAAAGCGATCGCCACCGACTTTCGCACTGAATTGCGCGATCACATCATCAGCCTCGACCTGTTGGGCTCGTGCACCCTTAAGCACTACGTGGCGCGCCGCCCGCAGTGTCCGAGCTGCGGCCGCAAGAAGCTGCGCGATCCGAAGCGGGCGCCGCTGCCGCTCGAGCTCAGCGCCGGCGGCAAGCTGGTCATGACGAGCGGCGGCTACCGCAGCGTTGCGCCCGGCGCCACGGTTGCTCGTTTCCGGAAGCACGTGAGCCCCCTCACCGGCGTGGTCTCACGTCTCGAACGGATCGAAGCGGGTCTGCCCTTGAACACCAACTATTATGCCAGGCACAATTTTTCGGCGCCCGCCAAAACCGTCAATGAGCTCAGGGCGGGACTGAGCGGCGGCAGCTTCGGCAAGGGCAGCACGGCCGAGCAGGGCGAAGCCAGCGCGCTCATGGAGGCGATCGAGCGTTATTCCGGGATTTTTCAGGGTGACGAGATCAGAGTGAAACGGCGGTTCACAGATTTCCCGCCGGGCGACGCCATTCTTCCGAATGACGTCCTGCTGTTCAGCGACGCCCAGTTGCGGGACCCGGAGTCGGCGACCGACCCGCACGAGGTGCCGTCGACGCTGACCCTCTTCGATCAATCGGCCGAGATCGAATGGTCGCCGGTCTGGTCTCTGCGCGACCAACGGTTCAAATATCTCCCGACCAGCGTCTTGTATTTCTTCTACCGGGGTCCCGGCCAGCTCGATGCGGATTCCAACGGCTGCGCGGCCGGCAACACGCGCGAGGAGGCGATCGTCCAGGCTTTCCTCGAGCTGGTGGAACGGGATGCGTACGCCATCTGGTGGTACAACCGATTGCAGCGGCAAGCGGTCGACCTCGGTCAGATGGACGATCCCTACGTCCGCGATCTGCAAGCCCGGCTGGCCGAAACCGGTCGCCGGCTCTGGGTGCTCGACGTCACCAGCGACCTCGGGATTCCGAGCTTCGTGACGATACTGCACTGGATCCAGGACGCGAGGGAGAACATCGAGTTTGGATCCGGCGCACACTTCGACAGCCGCGTCGCCTTGCTGCGCGCATTGACCGAGCTGAACCAGTTTCTGTCCATCGGCCTCATGGAGGGCGGGACCGGGGAGAAATCAAGCCTCGACGGCTCTACTCCATTGCGCCTTCAGGACCATCCCTTCTTGATGCCGAGCGAGGGGCCGGCCGCGCAGCCGGCCTTCGGCCTAAAATTCGGTCGCCTCGACGCGCGCGAGCAGGTGACGGGCTGCGTGCGTCTCGCCGAGCGCGAAGGCCTCGACTTCCTCGTCCTCGATCAGACGCGCCCCGACATCGATATCCCGGTGGTCAGAGTGATCGTGCCGGGATTGCGGCATTTCTATCGTCGCTTCGCGCCCGGCCGGCTTTACGATGTCCCGGTGAAGCTCGGATTGCGGGACCGGCCGCTGTCGGAGGACGAACTCAATCCGGCTCACCCCCATACCTGAGGGCCCTCGCCGGCTTGCGCGCTCCCGAAACAAAACGGCATCGACGGGCAGCGTCGCCGAGTGTTTCCGCCCGGCTCAGCGCGCGGGTCACGCTCGAAGCGCAGGCGGACGGAACAATCCTGGCTTGTTTCGACGGCTATTCGGTCGGGTTGGGAAAGTTCAGCCCGGAGGTCACGGATCGCACGCAGGCTCTGCGCACAGGTCTGGCGCTCGCCTCGTTCGCGTCGGGCGCCCGCAGCCTCGACAAGGAGATCCAGGTATTGGTCCGGCGATTGGCCGGGCTGCGTCTGTTGGAGTACTGCCTCCGGCCCGCACGGAGCGACGAGGACCGTGTCGTCATCGAGCCGCAGGTTGCCGACTATTGGCCGGCAACACCACGGCTCGGCAATGCCGACGTTCTCGTCCTGTCGCGGTTCGCCTACATGCGACTGCGCGGCAACGAGATGGTGCTGGAATCGCCGCGCGCCGGCGCGCTGTTCAGGATTTGCGATCCGGCGATTGCGGCCGCGATCGCCATGCTGGCGGCACCCCAACCGATCAAACGGCTCCGCCGGCAGGACGGTTTTCCGGGGCTCGAGCTTCTCGCGCTGCTGGTCGGTTGCCAAATCCTTCTCAAGATCGACGCCGCCGGCGACAACGGCCTGCGAGGCGCGGAAGGCGACCTCGTTCTCTGGGACTTCCACGATCTTCTGTTCCATGCGCGCAGCACCGAAGGCCGACACGGGAATCCGCTCGGCGGGGTCTATCCTCATGCGGGCGTCCTGCCTCCGCTGCCGGCGGTGCGGCCCCGCTGGCCCGGGAAGCCGATCGATCTGCGCGAGATCGCGGCCGCACATTCGCAGCCCACCTCGTCGCTCGCAAAGCTCCTGCGTGAACGCAATTCCACCCGCAGCTTCGACGACCAGAGACCGATCACGCTCGTCGAGCTGGCGCGATTGCTCGACGGCACCGCGCGCGTCCTGTCGCAATCGACCAGCCGCCTCGGCGAGCGGGGTCCGACCGTCGCTTACGCCGCCAGGCCGTACCCGTCGGCGGGCGCCTGCTACGAGCTCGAGCTCTATCCGGCAGTCGATCACTGCAAGGGGCTTGCCCGAGGACTCTACCATTACGACGCCGGCAGACACGCCCTGGTCCCGATCGGCACCCGCACGCAGGAGTTCGAAGCGCTGCTGCGGGAGGCTCAATCGGCAATGGATGCACCCGCCGCGCCGCAAATCCTGATCACGATCGCGGCGCGCTTTGGTCGGGTTTCGTGGAAGTACAGCTCGCTCGCCTATGCGCTCATACTGAAGGACGTCGGGGTATTGACGCAAACGCTCTATCTGATGGCGACCGACATGGGGCTCGGTGGATGCGCAGTCGGAATCGTCAATATCGATCTGTTCGCAAAGATGACCGGCATCGAATTCCACGTCGAGGGGCCGGTCGGTCAATTCGCGCTTGGCCACAGCGCGAGGCCGGACGATCACGGCGGCTAATACCAAGTCCCACTGATCAGGACCGGTGGGCGCATTGGCGCAATTCTGCGGACATGACGCGCCAGGGCTGATCGTCCCGGTTTCCGGCTTCACCAGGACCATCGCCGCCCACGCGGATCGGAGGGGTCGCCTCCGACGCGCTCGAAATATCCGACAGCCTTGGGGCCTAGCTTTCCCTCCAGCGCGAACATCGCGCCCTGCGGATCGCTGCATCGGACGATACACGTGCCGCCCGGCACTTCGAACGGGCCGTCGAGGATCCGGCCGCCACCAGCCTTCACGCGCCGCACCGCCGCATCGAGATCATCGACGTTGAAGTAATAGAGCCAGAAGGGGTCCGCGACCTCGGGCGGCTTGGTGAGCATGCCGCCGATCGGCTGCCCTCCGACGGAGAACAGCTGATAGGTGCCCATCTCACCGGTGTGGGCGTCCCCGCTGCGCCAGCCAAAAAGCTCGCTGTAGAAGGCCAATGCCTTCTCCCAGTCGGCCGCGAGCAGCTCGTGCCAGCCCACGCGGCCCGGTTCACCGAGCTCCGCGGGGCGCGCTGGGCCCGGTGCTTGCCAGTTCAACAACGCGAGCCTTGCCGTCTGCGGGTCGGCGAACATCGAGAAACGGCTGATGCCGGGAACCTCGGTCGGTGGGACGAGCACCGTTCCCCCGAGGCGCTCGATCCGGCCGGCAACGGCGTCGACGTCATCGACCCCGACATATCCGAGCCAACCCGGCTTTGCGCCCGCTTTCCTCGCGTCCTCCGGCAGGTCCATCAGCCCGCCGAGCGGGACGTTTCCAGCGGCAAACAGGGTATAGGCTCGGCTGGGCACCGACGCGTCCAGCGCGCCCCAGCCCATGACCTTGGTATAGAAGGCCTTGGCCGCCTCCATCTCCGTCGTAACCAGCTCGTACCAGGCGAAACGGCCATGAAAATCAACCACGTCTGTTTCTCCCGTTCAGAGCCTCGCAAAGACGCCGGAGCGCCGCATCCGAGCCGGCTTGGCGAAACCAGCCGGCTGGCCGTAGCGACGCCCATCCGAACAGCGTTGGGTAAAAACATGAAGCAGCAAAAAGACGTCGAATTCAGTCCGGCGCTGTCCCTCTCCCGAAAATCATATCCGCACATCGCGGTGATACAGTCCGGAAACGACGGGCGTGGTGATAATGGTGCCAGATCGCGGCATGATTAGAAATCAACGGGCAGCCCTCAGCCCGCGCCAAAGCCGACGACGCGATCGATCAGGTCTGCCGCGTCATCTGGAACATCGTCGCCGCGCCAAGCGACATGATGGTCCGGGCGAACGAGGACGAGGTTGCTGGCGTAGAGATCGCGCGCCTCCTCACTAACGATCCGTACCACGGCGAGCGGCACATTGCGCTCTTCCGCCGCGCCCTCCAACCGCGTCGTATCGTGTTCGACGAGTTTGAGCAGCGTTAAAATCGAGCCCGAAACGGTCGTAGAGGGCCACGTCGTCGCCGACCCAGACGTGCGGTGCACGCGCACCCGGCCGCGCTTGCGGCACGTACGGGTCTGAGCCCTCTGACGGCGCCGCCCCACCTTCCAGCGCGACGATGGGCGACCGTCCGTAGTAGGCACCGAAATGGATGCCGGGCGAGTCAAATTCGCGCGCACAATTCGCGTAAAGCCGGGCGCCGAGTTCCGCGCGTATGGCGGCGCCCTCCTCGCTTGCGTCCTCGAGTGACGGTGGCAGCACGAGGTTGCGAAAGAATTCCGCGATCGAATGCGCGAAACGCGTGTTGCGTTCCGCCACCGGCTTGCGTTCGGTCTCGTAGGTGGCGAGCAGACGCGGGCTGCCCCAGCCCCGGCACACAGCCGCAAGCTTCCAGCCGAGATTGGCCGCGTCCTCGACCGACGTATTGTAGCCAAGCCCAGCCGTTGGCGTGAAAAGATGCGCAGCATCGCCGAGAAGGAAGATTCGGCCCGTTTGATAACGCCGCGCAACGAGTGCAAAGCCCGCGGTCCATTCGGCGATGTCGATCACCCGGTAGGGAAACTCTCGTCCGGTCGCGAGTGCGAACGATTCCTTCGCGTAAGCGGTCGAACCTCGGCAACCGCGCGGCAGCGGCGTGTGGAAAACGAACCGCCCGCGGCCGTCGATAGCTACCAGAATGCCGAAGCGCTCCCGGTTGATCGACCAGTACTGCCAAGACTGTTTGACGCCGGCGCATGCATAAAACGCCGGGGCATCGAGATGGGTAGCGAGCATACGGCCGCCGAGAAATTGCCGGTCCTCAGCGTTCTCGCCTTCGTAATGGATGTCGAGCGTTTCGCGCACGAGGCTGCGCGCGCCGTCACACCCAACGGCATAGTCGGCCTCGAGTTCCTCGCTCTTGCCGGACAGAACTTCGGTTGCTTGCACCCGGACGTGCTCGCCGTCCTGCACGACGGCATCGACCCGCCAGCCGAAACGCAGATCGACCGCGGGCAGCGTTTCGACGTGTCGCTTGAGCACCGGCTCGATGAACATCTGCTGCGCGCGATGCACCGGCTCGGGCGTGGGCCAGCGCGCGTCTGCAGTGTGCCGGGTGCGCAGTTCCTCGCCGCGCGAGGGCCAATGCAGGCGCGCGAGCTCGTAGGCGGCGAAGCGCGTGTAGTAGGCAATATCGGGCGGATAATCGTCCGGCAGGCCGAGACGGCGTATGTCGGCAGCGATACCGAGCCGGCGGTAGTGCTCCATCGTGCGCGAAGTGGTGGAATTGGCCTTCGGAAAGGTCGGCGGGCCGACATTGCGCTCAAACAGCGTGCACGGCACGCCGCGCCGCCCTAGCTCGATGGCGAGAACCAAGCCGGCCGGGCCGCCCCCGACGATCAGAACACGTGACTGACGCTGAGCCATGGGAGACCGCCGTGGACCGCGGCCGAGGCGTGCCGTACACGTCGATCCGAGTGTCGCGGCCCTCAGTCCAATCAAGCTTCTAAGGCGCTTGTCGTAGCGTCACAATGACTGCCGCCCTTCGGCGTCACCCCCGGTGTACGGCATCAGAGTCTCCGATCCAGCGAATACGGGCAGGCCTCCGCGCGCGACCAGTGGCCGCTCCGCCGAGCGGTGTGATAAACCCGCGTCGTCTTACTAATCGGTCAGTAATTTAGACTACTCTCGCTTGTCGCCACGATTTGGTGTATTGCGAATCATGCTTCGGGACGGGCGAACGTTGGATCACAAGACGCTGGAAACGATCCGGCTGATGGCGGTTGAGCGAGTGCGGGAAGGCGAGGATGCCAGCACCGTCCGAGCGCGACCCGGCGGCGATAGAGGCCTGGAAGCGCGATAGCTATCCGAGCATTGCGGCGCGGGCCAAACGTCGTGGGGCGGAGATCTATTTTTGGGATGAATCCGGCTTTCGTGCCGATGCGGTGCAGGGCCGGACCTGGGGCGTCAAAGGGCAGACGCCAATCGTTGCGGTGCCGGGCACACGTCAATCGGTGTCGGCGGCCTCTGCCGTCAACGCCAAAGGCGCCTTCTGGTTTGCCACGTATAAAGGCGGGATGAGCGCCGAGTTGTTTGTGGCAATGCTCGCGCAGCTGATGCGGTATCGCAAGAAGCCGTTGTTTCTCATCCTTGATAGCCTGCCTGCCCACAAGGCCAAAGTGGTGCAGAACTATGTCAAATCCGCTGGCGGCAAGTTGGAATTGTACTTCCTGCCTGGCTACGCGCCGGAACTCAACCCGGATGAATTGGTGTGGAACTATATGAAGCGTACCGGAACGGCAAAGCGTCCGCTCACCCGCGGTCAATCGCTTCAGGATCGCATCGAGGCCGACTTGCTCCACATCCAGAACAATCCGGCTCTCGTCCGCTCCTTCTTCCAAGCCCCGGATGTAGTCTATATTACTGACGGATAAGTAA
>JBAUOM010000050.1:0-4981 GCA_049579765.1 Xanthobacteraceae bacterium | reverse complement strand
GTGTCCTCCAACCGGACCACGCCGCCGGGGCGGAGGCGTCTGGTCTCGCCGTCGGTCGTGGTGATCGAAAACATGCCCTGCAGGACGACGGCGAACTGAACCGCGGGAGCAGGGTGGTTGAGACGCTTTTCCAGGTCGGGAGCGCCCCAGCCCGCTTCGAATCCCCCGAAGAATGCGCGCGAGGCCGCAACCTCGCCCCCGATATGGATGGAAGCGGCCGGCGGTGCGAAGTTCGTCGTGGGGAGCTCGGCCGTCACGTCCTGAAAATGCGAGTCTCCGTCCGGGCCGCAATAGAGCCGCGGGTAGGTGAAACGGGAAGGACTTCCGGAGTCCTCGCCGCGCGATGTGGTGGCATATCCTGACAGACTCGTGAGGGCGAAAACGAGCGCCAGCGTCTTGGTCTTCCAGCTCATCCGGTAGCTCCTGTCTTTGGTCGACGCTTGCGTCGAGCCTGTTGACCGCCGCGGCCAGTGGGCTCGATCGCCGTCTTCGGCGCCGCAGCCGGGCGGCCGCATGAGGGGCGAGTGCAGAGGTCATGGCGATGGCGGGATCACACGAGGACGCCCGCGCGGAACGGGCCTCGGTACGGTTTCGATTTTGCGGCTTCGAGTCTATCCCCTCCGCATTCTGTGCACGGACAGCCGGGCGCGTGTTTACGCGAACGGCCGCCATCCATGCCTTGCTGTTCTGGCGGTGTCCAGCCGGTCAGCTTGTCGGCCGGGGCCGGAGCGATTGCAGCAATTGTGATGCCGAGCGCGGAAAGGGTTTTCCCTGGTCGATCAAGTAAAGAGCGTTGCCGCCGCGTCCGGATTCCGCAGCCCACGCTTGACTCGGGCGTTGACCCGGCAACGATTGCCGGCGGGCTGGAATCCACGAGCCACGGAGGCTAAAGACTGCCGCACGGCCTGCAGCTTGCCGATCGGGAAGTCGCGCAGACGCCAAGCCGGCGGTCGGAGGGATGGCATGCAGACGCTCGGCCTCGGATTCACCTGGGAGCAATTGTCGCCCGGGCAGCGCTTCCGCACCCTCAACCGCACCATCACCGAGACCGACCTGGTGCTGTTCACCGGCGTGACCGGGATGCTGGAGACGATCTTCATCGATCGCACCTTCGGCGCCGAGCAGGGCGCGATCCAGGGACAGTTCGTGCCGGCGGCGCTCACCTACAGCCTGATCGAGGGCCTGCTGTGCCAGAGCATGATCCAGGGCACGGGCCTCGCCATGCTCGAGCTCAAAAAGCGAATCCTGGCGCCGGTGCGCATCGGCGATACCATCCACGGCGAGATCGAGGTGACCTCCGTCCGCCCCACCTCGAAGGGCAACCGTGGCATCGTCGCGTCCACCATCGAGGTGAAGAACCAGCTCGGCGAGGTGGTGATGAGCTACGAGGCCACCCGCATGCTGGCCGGCCGCCCGACGGGCCGGGACACGGCGCAAACGGCGTGATTTCCGGCGACGGAATCCGGCGGCAAGACGATCGGTCCGGCACGCGTCGCGGCCGGCAGGGAGGGGGAGCAAGACACCCATGAGACTGCAGTTCAGCATCGGGCTTACGTCCAATCCGCGCACGTGGCCGATCATCGCGGGGCAAATCGCGCCGGACGCGATCGATCTCGTTCCCACCGTGCTCCACCCCTCCGAGCTGTTCTGGCGGCAGCTGCGCTTTGCCGAGTTCGACGTCGCGGAAATGTCGGTGTCGTCGCTGATGATGGCGAAATCCAAGGGCGACGACCGCTTCGTCGGCATCCCCGTGTTCACCACGCGGCGCTTCTTCCATACCGGGATTCTGGTGCGGCGTGCCGCCGGCATCGCCGCGCCCGCGGATCTCAAGGGCAAGCGCGTCGGCGTGCCGGAATATCAGCAGACCGCGGCGCTGTGGGCGCGCGGCGTGCTGCAGCACGAGTTCGGCGTGGCGCCGAAGGACATGGAGTTCTGGATGGAGCGCCCGCCGTCGCACAGCCACGGCGGCGCCACCGGCTTCGTGCCGCCTGCGGGCGTGACCGTCAACCGCATCCCGCTCGACAAGAGCATCGGCTCCATGATGCTCTCCGGCGAGCTCGACGCCGTCCTGTTCTATCTCGTCGACCCCAACCTGATCGACCGCAGCACCGCCGACCTGCAGAACCATCCCGAGATCAGGACGCTGTTTCCCGATCCGCTGGCCGAAGGCATCCGCTACCACCGCAAGACCGGCCTCTATCCCATCAACCACGGCATGGTGATCAGGCGCGAGCTCGCCGAGAAGCATCCCTGGGCGGTGCTCAACATCCTCAAGGCCTTCGAGCGCGCCAACGCGGTGGCCGAGAAGCAGCGCGTGGACCATACCGAGTATCACGTCGAGACCGGCTTGCTGCCGGCCGACGCCGGCAAGGCGCTTCGGGTGTCGGTCGTCTCGCACGGCATCGCGGCCAATCGTCGCGTGCTCGAGACCGTGGCGCAATATTCGCAGGAGCAGGGGCTCACGCCGCGGCTGATGCAGCTTGACGAGCTGTTCGCCGCGAGCGCAATGGCACAGTAGCGCGTGATCCCGAAAATTGGGAACCGGCTTTCGGAAAAGATCACGCGCAAAACAAGAAGCTGGAGCGGGATGATGACTCACGGAAAAATCATCCCGCTCCAGGGAAGGCTGGTTCACCGGGAGGCGGCGGCGCGATGATGATCGACATCTTCAACCATTTCATGCCGAAGGCGTATCTCGAGCGCCTCGGCGATCTCATCCCGGGTCACGTGGCGGTGACCGCGTTTCCCAGGCTGCACACGCTCTGCGACATCGACGCCCGGCTCGCGCTGCTCGACGAATTTCCCGGCCTGCAGCAGGTGCTCTCGCTCGCCAATCCCCCGCTCGAGCTCGTCGCCGCGGCCGACCAGACGCCCGAGCTCGCGCGCATCGCCAACGACGCGCTGGCCGAGCTCTGCCGCAGGCATCCCGACCGCTTCCCGGCCTTCGTGGCGTCGCTGCCGATGAACAACGTCGAGGCTTCGCTCGCGGAGATCGACCGCGCCGTCAACACGCTCGGCGCGCGTGGCGTCCAGGTCTTCACCAATGTCGCCGGCAGGCCGCTGTCGGCGCCCGAGTTCCGGCCGGTGTTCCGGCGGATGACGGAGCACGACCTGCCGGTCTGGGTGCATCCCATGCGCGGCCCGAACTTTCCCGACTACGCGAGCGAGCAGGGATCGGACGCGGAGATCTGGTTCAGCTTCGGCTGGCCCTACGAGACCACCGCCTGCATGACCCGGCTGATCTATTCGGGACTGTTCGACGAGCTGCCGGATCTCAAGATCATCACCCACCACATGGGCGGCATGATCCCGTTTTTCGCCGGCAGGATCACGCTCGGCTTCCGCCAGATCTTCTTCGGCACCCCGGAGAGGAACCCGGCCGCGGAGGAGGCCGGGCTGAAGCATCCCCCGCTCGACTACTACAAGATGCTCTATGCCGACACCGCGCTCAACGGCGAGGTGGCGGCGACGCGCTGCGGGCACGCGTTCTTCGGCACCTCCTCGTGCCTGTTCGCGACCGACGCGCCGTTCGACGCCGAGCACGGCCGCGGTCTCATCCGCAACACCATCAGGGCGATCGAGGCGCTGCCCATCACACCCGGCCGGCGCGAGATGATCTTTTCCGGCAATGCGCGCGAGCTGCTCCGGCTGCCGGCGCCGGCCGCGGCAAAGGCATCGGCATGAAGACGCGGAACATCAGGGTGAAGCTGCGCGACGGCGAGATGGGCGCCTATCTCGCGCTCCCGGACCGCGCGCCCGCCGGCGCCATCATCGCCATCATGGAGATCTGGGGCGTCAACGCCACGATGCGCGCGCACGCGCACGAATTCGCCGAGGCCGGTTTCATCTGCCTGGTACCGGACCTGTTCTGGCGGCAGGAGCAGGGTGTCGAGCTCTCCGACCATGACCCCGAGCATGTGAAGAAGGCGTTCGATCTCTACTACGACTTCGACTACGACCTCGCCGTGTGCGACATGGAGGACACCTGGCATTTCCTTGCGAAGCTGCCGGAGTGCAACGGCAAGGTCGGCGCGGTCGGCTATTGTCTCGGCGGCAAGCTCTGCTACCTGATGTGCTGCCGCACCGACATCGACTGCGCCGTCGCCTATTACGGCACCTATATCGAGCACCACATCCGCGAGGTGAAGAACCTGCACCGCCCGTTCGTGCTGCATATGGCGATGAAGGATCGCTGGGTGCAGGCGGAGGTGAACGATCTGCTCGAGCGGCGGCTGTCACCGAATCCCCTGGTGACGATCCACAAATATCCCGGCGCCGACCACGCCTTCGCGCACCACGGCGGCAAGACCTATTCGAAGCCGGAGGCGGATCGCGCGCTCGCGCTGACGCTCGAGTTTTTCAAGAAGCATCTCGCATCGTAGGGCCTTTCCCGCGGCTCCTGCGTATTCACGCGAACCAACCCTGATGGCGGGGTCACATCAGCCATTCGCTGGTCACACCCGCGGATGCATGATTCCACATCTGGTCGTCGATGCCGTAGCCGTTGAAATCGCCAGTGGCGGCCAAGCCCCAGCCCTGAGCCGACGGTGTCGCAGGATTGCTGCCCATGCCGCCGTTAGGCGACATCACCCCCTCGCTGGTCGCGCCGGTGGATGCATGATTCCACATCAGGCCGTCGATGCCGTAGCCGTTGAAATCGCCAGTGGCGGCCAAGTCCCGGCCCGGAGCCGGCGGTGTCGCAGGATTGCTGCCCATGCCGCCGTTAGGCGTCAGGTCCTGGATGCCGTAGGACGGGCTGGTCGCGTTTACGGTGATCGCGATGGTGTCGGTGTCGATGGCCGTCCCGTCGCTGGTCGCGACCGTGAGCGTGTCGCCGCCGTTGAAGTCGAGGTTGCCGGTATAGGCGAGGCCCGCCAGCGCCGCGTTGATCTGCGCCGCCGTGCCGGCGATGGTGACGCTGGCGGTGCCGTTGCCGCTGACGCCGGCGCCGGCGATCACGGCGAGCGTGCCGCTCGACACG
>JBAUOM010000049.1:0-5934 GCA_049579765.1 Xanthobacteraceae bacterium | reverse complement strand
GCGTTGCGCTGAACCCCATGATGACCAGAACCTCAGCAACGACGACAGCAACACCAAGGATGAGAGGCGCGGCAGCGTGAGCTCGGCCGATCGCATGCCTACCGCGAATAGCGAAGCGCCGGCCGTGGTGCGTTTCTATCTCGCGTACGAGCGTGCCGTTCTCGGCGCGCTTATGGTGATCCTGTTCGTGCTCGCCTGGGAAGGCTTGGAGCGGGGCTGGTGGGCGCAGGCGCTGCATCCGCTGATCGGCGCCGCCGCCGAGCGCTGGCAGCTCAAGCCGATCTTCATCTCCTCGCCCACGCTCGTCGCCGAAAGCGCCTTTCGCATGTACTTCGTGACCGGCGAGATCTGGCGCGACCTCGCCTGGAGCGGGTTCGGCTACGTGCTCGGGCTCGCCGCGGCGATCGCGGTCGGGATCCCGCTCGGCCTTGCGGCCGGCTGGTACCGCCGCTTCTCCTACGCGGTCGAGCCGCTGCTGACGGCGCTCAACGCCACGCCACAGGTGGCATTCCTGCCGCTGATCGTGATCTGGGTCGGCACCGGGCTGGGCGCGCGCGTGCTGATCATCTTCCTGCTCGCGGTGCTCCCGATCGCGATCAACGCATATGCCGCGGTGCGCACCACCGACGCGCGACTGGTCAAGGTGGCGACGAGCTTCGGCGCCGGCGACTGGCGGCTGTTTCGAACCATCATCCTGCCGAGCTCGATTCCCTTCCTGCTCGCCGGGCTTCGCCTCGCGGTCGGGCGCGGAATGATCGGCGTGGTGGTAGGCGAAATCTACGGCTCGGCCACCGGCGTCGGCGCCATGATCAGCCAGGCCGGCGCACGCTTTGAGACCGACAAGGTGTTCGTCGGTGTGCTCACCATCGTCGCCGCCGGCGTGATCCTGGTCGAGATCGTGCGGCGGATCGAACGCCGGGTCGACGCCTGGCACCCGCCGGCGTGAGCTCCTTCGCCATGAACGCCAAGCTCGAAGCACAAGGCATCCGGCTGGACTATGTGCAGCCCCGCACCAATACCCGGCTCACGGCGCTCGGGGGCGTGGATTTGCAGGTCATGGACGGCGAATTCGTGTCGATCGTGGGCCCCTCCGGCTGCGGCAAGACGACTTTCCTTTCCGTTGTCGACGGGCTGATCCCCGCGAGCGCCGGCCGCATCCTGGTCGGCGGCAGGGCGGTGACGAAGCCCGGGCCGGATCGCGCGGTCGTATTCCAGGACGCTTCGCTGCTGCCGTGGCGGACCGTGCTCGGCAACGTCATCTACGGCCTGGAATGCCTCGGTGTCGGCGGGCGCGAGGCGAGGGCGCGCGCATCGCGCTTCATCGAGATGGTCGGGCTTTCCGGCTTCGAGCATCACTACCCCTACGAGCTGTCCGGCGGCATGCAGCAGCGCGTGAACCTGGCGCGCGCATTGGTCGTGGATCCGGAGATCTTGCTGATGGACGAACCATTCGCCTCGCTCGACGCGCAGACCCGCGAGCTCATGCAGGAGGAGCTGCTGCGGATCTGGGTCAAGGCCAAGAAGACCGTCCTGTTCGTCACCCATCAGATCGATGAAGCGATCTACCTCTCGGACCGCGTGGTCGTGTTCTCCGGCCGGCCGGGCACAGTCAAGGACATCATCCCGGTGGCGATCGAACGGCCGCGCCGGCTGGCGGTGAAGCGCGAGCCGCGTTTCCACGCCATCGAGGACCGCATCTGGGGCCTCATCGAGGAGGCCGCCGAGCGCAACCGGCGCGCCGTTGACCGGAGCGATGCCAATTTCTAACCCATAGGGGCGGACAGCTCGTTTCATAATTGGGCACCGAGCTCAGGGAGGAAAACAATGCGGTCAGGCACCTTTTGCGCGGCGGCGGCCCTCGGTCTCGCGCTCGCCTTGGGCGCGCCGACGGCCAGAGCCGCCGATCCGGTCCCGTTCAAGATCGGCATCTCGGCGCCGGTCGTCACCATCCTGCCGGTGTGGATGGGGGAGGCGGGCGGCTTCTACGCCAAGGAGGGGCTCCAGGTCGAGGTCATCAACATGGAGGGCGGCACGCGCGGGCTGCAGGTGCTGCTCTCGGGCGAGATCCAGGGCATGCATGTGGGCCTCGCCCCGGCCGTCCTCCGCCAATAAGCAGGGGGCCGACCTCAAGCTGGTGACCTCGACCTGCAACACCATCCCGATCACCATGTTCACGAAGGCCGGGGTCGGTCCACAGGATCTCAAGGGCAAGACCTTCGGCATCAGCACCTTCGGCTCCGAGACCGACATCGCCATCAGCATCCTGCTCAAGAATCTCGGCCTCACGCGCCAGGACGTCACGGTCTCGCAGATCGGCGGCAGCTCGCAGCGCTTCGCCGCGCTCGTCGCCGGCCGGATCGACGTGGCACCATTGATCGAGCCGGCCATCACGCGGGCGAAGGAGCGCGGCTTCAGCCCGCTCGTCGACCTCGCGGCCGCCAACACGCCGTGGATCTTCGACTCGGTCGTCGTCACCAGCGGCTATCTGCGGCAGAACCGCGGCACGCTCATGCGCTTCGTGAAGGCCTACATCGCCGGCGCCTACCTTGCCCTTTCCGATCAGAAGAAAGCCGAGGAGGTGATCGCGCAGAAGTTCAAGACCAATGACCCCAAGGTCATCGCCGCCACCTACGCCGATTTCAAGCGCCTGATGCCGCGCGATGCGGCGCCGTCGCTCGAGGGCGCAAAGAACGTGCTCTCCCAGCTCGAGGCCATAGGGACCGACATCGGCAGCCGCAACGTCAACGATTATCTCGATCTCGGCATCATCGAGCAGCTCAAGCGGGAGGGGTATTTCGCGCAGTTGGAGAAGGCCTATCCGGTGAAGTGAACCTCCGACACTCACAGGAACGGCTCAACCGCATTCTGTATGACCGCGTGCCCGCGTGCACGGGCATGACGACCTTGGAAAGACGCGTCCGTGAACGCTATCGACCTCGAAGTCATCTATCAGTCCACCCTGCAGATCGCGCGCGAGCTGACGCTCAACATGTTGCGCACGGGCTATTCGACCATCATCAAGGAAAGCCAGGATTTCACCTTCGCGATCTTCGACGGCGCCGGCCGGATGGTGGCCCAGGGCATTCCGCAGCCGCTGCATATCGGACCGTTGGCCGCGCAGGTGAACGAGATCCGCCGCCGCTTCCACGACCAGATCGAGCCGGGCGACGCCTTCATCGTCAACCATCCCTACCAGGCCTGCCAGAACCACGCCACGGACGTGACCGTGATCTCGCCGATGTTCGTCTCCGGACGGCTCGTCGGCTTCATCGGCAACATCGCCCACAAGCCCGACCTCGGGGGCAAGGTCGCCGGCACCAATAGCGGCGATGCCACCGACCTGTTCCAGGAGGGGCTGCTGATCCCCCCGCTCAAAATTCTGCGCCGCGGCGAGCTCAACGGCGACGTGGAAGCGCTGATCTGCGCCAATACCCGCACCCCGGAGGTGACCTGGGGCGACATCAATGCGCAGGTCAACACCAACAGCTACGGTCTCGGCAAATTCACCGAGCTGTTCGACAAGCACGGGACCGACAACGTGCTCGCGTGCTGGCGGCGCTGGATGGACCTCTGCGAGGCAGAGCTGCGCAAGCAGATCGCCGAGCTGCCGGACGGCCGCTATGGCCCGGAGACCGACTATCTCGACGACGACGGCGTGGACCTCGCCAAGCCGCATCGCATCTCGGCGTCGCTCCAGGTCGAGGGCGACACGCTGCATTTCATCCTCGACAGCGACGCGCAGGCGCGCGGCCCCGTCAACCTGCGGCCGTGCGTGTCCCGCAACTTCATCGAATGTCTGGTGAAGATGGTGTTCATTCCGGACCTGCCGGTGAACGACGGGCTGTCGCGGCCGGTGCGCGTGTCCTATCCGCCGGAAGGCTCGCTGCTCAATCCGCGCTTTCCCGCGCCGGTGAATATGTACGTGCGCCCAAGCCAGGTCACCACCGCCGTGATCATGCGCGTGCTGGCGCAGGCGCTGCCCGGCCGCGTCCCGGCACCGGGCAGCGCGGCGGGCGGCTCGCTGTCGAGCGCCGGCCGTGATCCGCGATCCGGCCGCTGGTACTCGCAATACGAAATCCTGAACGGCGGGACCGGCGCGCGCCCCGACGGCGACGGCGTGAGCGCCATGGACGAGCTCGTGGTGAACGTGATGAACACGCCGGTCGAGGCGATCGAGAGCGAGTTTCCCGTCCGCGTCGAGCGCTACGAGCTCGCGACCGACTCGGGCGGCCCGGGGACCTTTCGCGGCGGCCTCGGCGTGCGCCGGCAGTGGAGAATTTTGGCGGACGAGACCAGCGTGAACCTGCGCATGGACCGCTTCAAATTTTCCTCCGGCGGCGTGTTCGGCGCCAAGCCGGCGCGCCCGTCGAAGGCGGTGCTCAACCCCGGCGGCGCCACCGAACGCGCGCTGACCTCCAAGGTCGCGGGCTTGCGCCTCAAACGCGGCGATCTCTTGTCGGTGGAGTTCGCCGGCGGCGGCGGCTGGGGCGATCCCTGCACGCGCGACGTGGCGCGCGTGCGCGACGATGTCGTGCGTGGCTATGTCTCCGCGGCCTCGGCGCGCGACGATTACGGCGTCGCGCTCGATCGCGACCTCGAGATCGACGCCGAGGCGACCGCGCGGCTGCGACGGGACAAGACCGGCCGATGAGGTTGCGGGTCGGCATCGATGTCGGCGGGACCTTCACCGACGTCACCGCCTTCGACGAGGATCGCGGCGAGCTCGTCGCCGTGCGCAAATACCGCTCCGAGCCGCTGCGGCCCGTCGCCGTCATGGAGACGATCACCGAGGACTTGGTTCGCGACTTCGGCGCGGATTGCGTGGCGCTGATCCTGCACGGCTCGACCGCCGCGCTGAACACGCTGCTCGAGGGCAGGGGCGTCCGGGTAGGACTGCTGACGACGCGCGGGTTCCGCGATGTCTACGAGATCGGACGCCAGTGGCGCGGCGAGAACGTGTTCAAGCTCTTCGCGCCGGCGCCGCGCATGCTGCTCACGCGCGACCGCATCTTCGAGATCGGCGAGCGGCTCGACTGCCGGGGCGAGGTGGTCGAACCACTGGCGGCCGAGGATGTCGCCCGGGCGGCGCGCGAGCTCGTGGCCGCCGGCGTCGAGGCGGTCGCAGTGTGCTTCCTGTTCGCCTATGCCAATCCCGCCCATGAGCAGGCGGCGGCCGAGATCATCCGCGCCATCGCGCCCGACCTCTACATATCGCTGTCGCACGAGGTGAACCCGGAATGGCGCGAATACGAGCGCACGGCCTCGACCGTGGCCAACGCCTATATCGGCCCGCCGGTCGCGCGCTATCTCCTGGGGTTGGAACAGCTTTCGCTGCGGCGCTTCCCGCGCTCGCGCGCGCTCATGATGAAATCCGACGGCGGAGCGGCGAGCGCGAGCATGCTCGCGCGCACGCCGATCCAGACCGTCATGTCCGGGCCCGTGGCCGGCGTCATCGGCGGCCGGCATCTCGGCGACGTCAAGGGTATCGCCAATCTCATTACCTTCGACGCCGGCGGAACGAGCTCCGACATGGCGGTGCTTCCCGGGCCGCCCCTGTTCAAGTCGGAGGTGACGGTTGCGCGCCATCCGCTGCGCACGCATACCGTCGACATCGAGACCATCGGCGCCGGCGGCGGCAGCATCGCCGCGGTGCAGCTCGGGGGCGTGCTCAAGGTAGGGCCGCGGAGCGCCGGCGCCGAGCCCGGGCCGGCGTGTTACGGGCGTGGCGGCGGCGAGCCCACCCTCACCGACGCGCTCGTCGTGCTCGGTCATCTCAATCCCGCGGCGCTGCTCGAAGGTGCCATGCCGATCGACGGCGCCAAAGCGCGCGAGGCCATCGTCGCGCGGGTGGCCGAGCCGCTCGGACTGCCCGCGACCGAGGCGGCGTGGGGAGTTCTGCGCGTGCTCGCCACCAACGTCATGGTGGCGTTGCGC
>JBAUOM010000048.1:0-5198 GCA_049579765.1 Xanthobacteraceae bacterium | reverse complement strand
ATTCCGATGTTCGTCAGCACTCGCGGCACCTTCAGATACGAACCTCGGAACTAGGGACCACTAGCAATTCCATGGTTCTAGCGCCCCTTTTGAACCTGAAGCTCGCGACCGCATTTTGCCGCACGGTGCGCGCGAGCTTCGGGTTCGGGGCACTGGGGCCGTTCCGGCCGGGCACCATGCAAGGCGCTGATCCGCATCAAGAAGTGGAGCAAAGCTTAGCGGTTCGACCGGGCGCGGGCAATTGTCCCCGGTCACACTCGCTCCCCCATCGGCACGTGGCAAAATCGCGCGCGGCGTGGGTGCGGTTCGCCGTTCCCCCCGGCAGGCGATCTCGCTCGCCTCCGCGCCGCCGAGCTTGATCGGGCCGGAGCAGGCCCGACGCCACCCGGGGGCGGGCCGGGTGGGTCAACAGGCCGCTGCGGCGATGCTTTGCATGGCAGTCGGATGCGCGGGCCATGGCATTATGATGCCCGCGCGGCCCCCCGCACCGTCGCGCAAAATGACTGCGCGGGGAATGCCCGGACCGGACGTGGCACGGGAAGACGGACAATCGAGCTTTTTGTGACGGCCGTCACACCTGCTCGGGATTCGCTTGTGTAAGCTCTCTCACATCCGGTCCGGCTTTGTCCGGCAATCGCACCTGCTGCTTACGAGAAAGCCAGCCAAGGGCGCCTGAGAACTGGGAGAGGAAGATGTCAGTGCATCACAAGACGCGAACGATCAAAACGATCAAATTGGCCTGCCTGATCGTGGCCGCCGGCCTTGCCTTTCCGGCGGGCCTCGGCGTCGGCCTCGCCGCCGAGCAGCCTTCGGCGGATCAGATCATCAAGGCGCTGAAGCCGCCGCGAATCACGCGCAGCCTCACGGCTTCGCCTGCCGACGTGGCGCGCCGCGCCGAGGAAACACGCTTCGTGAACAGCTTGCGCAACCGGCCGACGCGTTCGCTGACGAGCGCCGAGCGCGAGCAGATCGTATCGATCGCCGAGAAGCGGCCGAGCATCGATCTCGAAGTGAACTTCGAATACAACTCGGACAAGATCGGCGAAAAGGCGACGCCGCAGGTCACAGCTCTCGGCCAGGCGCTCGCCAGCGCCGATTTGAAGGGCGGCACCTTCATCGTCGCCGGCTATACCGATGCCAAGGGCGGCGAGACCTACAATCAAGGGCTGTCCGAACGGCGCGCCGACGCGGTCAAGCGGTTCCTGTCGGACAAGTACGGCATCGACGTGAGCACGCTGGTGACGGTCGGCTACGGCAAAACCCACTTGAAGAATCCGTCCGAGCCGTTCTCGGGCGACAACCGGCGCGTCCAGGTCATCAACGCGAGCGACAAGTAACGGCCGTCCGAGCGGCGGCTCCGCATCGGTCGGCGGTCTCAATGAACCCTAGACCCGGCGGCGCCGTCGAACGGACGCAGCACATCGAGCAGTGACGGGTTTCATTCCGAGGAGATGAAGAATGCGACTCCAGTCCGCCGAATATCGCAGATGCGCCGGAAGGGCATCGACCGTCGTGGAATTCACGGCCGCCCTGCTGCTCCTGGCGGTCGCCGGCGCGGGCAGCGCGCCTGCGGCCGAGCCGCAGGACACCGCGGAGGTGGCCTATGTGGAGGACGTGAGCGGCCGCGTCGTCGCCTTCACCAACGGCAAGCCGACGCTGCTCGACGCTCTCGACGTGATCGGCGATCGCACGCGGCTCGATCTGCAGGCGAACAGCGAATTGCGCATCTGCCACTATCCGACGCGCCAGCTGCTCACCCTGAAGGGTCCGCTGCGCGCCTCGATTTCGCAGGAGGGAGTGACGGCGGAGACCGGCAAGGCGGGCATAGTCGCGGCGGGCTCGTGCGTCGCGCCCGTGGTCTCCACCTTCCAAGGCGGCCTCGTTTCGCGCGGCACCGGTGTGAAGACGCTGAACGTGTCGCTGCAGCCCAACATCAGGATCGTCAATCGCGGCGCGCAGGCGATCCGCAAGATCGCGCTGTGGGACGGCGACGCCAAGCAGGTTCTCTTGAACTTCGACCGCAACGCGGCGCGCCCGACTCTCGATGAGGGCCGCTCCTACCTGCTCGTCGTCGAGCGCAGCGACGGCAGCGAATTGAAGATGATGCTCCAGCCCAGTGCGGTGACCCAGGCCGACCCGCTGATCCTCGTGGTTCGGTAAGCGGATTCGGAGCATCGAAAGCGAGGATCGGCACTGCTTTCTGCCAGTCGGAGCGGGCGGCATTGAACCGTCCTCGCCGGCCGGGACACCAACCGGCAGGGCCATAGGGCTCTGCGGCCGCGGCATTCTGCCCGGACATGTGGAGGCTCAGCCATGTCATTGCGATTCCTCATAAAGCTCGCGGCGCTGGCGTCGACCTGCTGGCTCAGCGTCGGCCAGGCGCTGGCCGAGAACCGGATCGCGCTGGTGATCGGCAACTCGAACTACAGCACGGTCGCGGCGCTGCCGAACCCGGCCAACGACGCCAAGGCGATGGCCGGGTTCCTGACCTCCGCCGGCTTCCAGGTCGTGCAGGCGCCCGATCTCAGCCAAAGCGACATGCGCCGGACCATCGGCAATTTCGCCAGGACCGCCGCCGAGAAGGGGCCGGACACCGTCGTGCTCGTGTTCTATGCCGGCCACGGCCTGCAGGTCGACGGCGAGAACTTCCTCGTTCCGGTCGACGCGCAGATCGAGCGTGAGGCGGACGTGCCGTTGCAGGCCATGCGGCTGACGGACGTCATGAACGCGCTGTCCACGATCCCCAGCAAGTTGCGCTTCGTGATCCTCGATGCCTGCCGCAACAACCCGTTCTCGGCGATCAACAAGATCGCCGGGCGCGGGCTCGCGATCGTCGACGCCCCGAACGGCTCGCTGGTGTCCTATTCGACCGCGCCCGGCACCGAGGCGCTCGACGGCGACGGACAGAACAGCCCCTACACCTCGGCGCTCATCAAGATCGGCCACGAGCCGGGATTGCCGATCGAGCGGTTGCTCAAACGCGTGCGGCTCGACGTGAGCAACACCACCGGTAAGCAGCAATTCCCCTGGGAAAGCTCGTCCTTGACCGCGGATTTCTCCTTCTTCCCCGCCGGCGCCGGGCAGGAGCGGACCGCGGCGGCATCCGGCGGCCAGCCGGGCGCGAGCGGCAAGGCACGCGCGGAGACCCGCTCGGTCGAGGCCTGGCGGACGGAGTTGAAGTCGAGGTCCGCACGCGAGGCCTACGAGATCGTCGTGCGCGAGGACCAGGTCGAAGCCTATCAGGCCTATCTGGCGCTCTATCCGTCGCAGCCGGCCGCCCCGGTCGTGCGCAGCCTGGTCGAGCGGCGCAAGCTCGTCGTCGCCTGGTACACCGCCGTCACCATCAACACGGTCGCGTCCTACCAGGCCTTCCTCGCCAGCTACGGCAACAGCGATTTCGCCGCGACCGCCGAACGCCTGCTGCAGCGGGCGAGCACCCGCTCGATCTCCGACGCGGGTGCGGCGTTCGCAGCGGTCGGCCCGACCTGCCCGTGCAGCCAGCCGACGGCCCCGGTGCTGCGCCAGCGGCGCACCGACGTGGCGCCGACGCAGAATACCGGTTCCAAGGCGACCAAGACGCCCGGAAGCAGCGTGGCAATCGTCGATCCGACCCCGGCGGTGACGGTCAATCCGGTCCCGCCGGCCGTGACGCCGCCGGTGATCGTGATCCCGCCGCGCATCTCGGTCTATCCGAGGCGTCCGCGCGACTGGCACAAACCGCCGCGCGGCGGCGATGACCCCAAGCCGACCACCGGCACCGATCACCCGAAGCCGACCGGTGACGGCAAGGGCGGAAAGACGACCGGCGGCTCCTACGGCACCACCACCACCAACAACAATAATCCGCAAATCCTGCGCGGGCGGATCAATAGCCGGCTGCACGGCAACACCAGTGTCGGGACCGGGAACGCCAAGCTCGGCAGCGTGAAAGCGATCAAACCGGCGACGCCCGCGCTGTCGACGGGGATCGGGCTGCGGTCGACGTCGATCGTCCCCAAGCCCTCGTTCGGCCAGACCGGCATGACCCGGCATATCGGCAACGTGGGCGCGCCGCGCATGTCGTTCGGGCGCATGGGCGGGCGCTGACAGCGCCGCAGGCCGGCAAGAATGCCAGAGCGCGCTTCGGGCCGACCGGGGCGCGCGTGTGATTCCTATGTCGGTGTGGTACGGACCATGGCTCTGGCGGCGCTCATTATCGCCGCTGCGACGATCGCCGCCGGCCTGAGCCGACTACGATCACGCAACGCAATATTCGCAGTGGTCGTTACGGTGGCTTCGGCGGTGATCCTATTCCAGTTTAGGGCGCGAAGTCCGCGATCGGGTTGAATTAGACGGCTGTCCCGAAGATGGCACCGATGCCTGCTGTCAGGCCCATGGCCAAAGCGCCCCAGAAAGTTACCCGTGCCGTCGCTTTGAGAACATTTGCACCGCCCGCTCTTGCCCCGATCGCACCCAACAGGGCAAGAAAGCCCAAGGATGTAACGGAGACTACGGGCGCGAGAGCGCCGGCGGGGGATACGACAACCATCAGCAATGGCAAGGCGGCACCGGTAGCAAACGTCGCTGCGGATGTCAGAGCGGCTTGCACGGGACGCGCGGTGCTGGTCGCCGAAATTCCAAGCTCGTCACGCGCATGGGCGCTCAATGCATCTCTCGCCATTAGCTGCACTGCAACTTGTCGGGCCAGTTCGGGGGCGACGCCGCGTTTGACGTAAATGTCGGCAAGCTCCTGCTCTTCGAACTCGATGTTTTCGCTGAGCTCCTTGCGCTCACGCGCAAGATCTGCGTGTTCGGTGTCCGATTGTGAGCTGACCGAGACGTACTCGCCGGCAGCCATCGACATGGCTCCGGCCACAAGTCCTGCGACACCGGTGAGCAAAACGGTATTCTCGGTGGAAGCAGCGGCTGCCACACCGACGATCAAACTTGCAGTCGAGACGATGCCGTCGTTCGCCCCCAAGACAGCTGCTCTCAGCCAGCCGATGCGCTCAACAAAGTGACTTTCTGGATGCAGGTGAAGGCGACTCATGGCTCCCTCCTGAACAAGCCCTCGGGGCGCGTCGCGGCGCTCGCTTCCTGCGAAATGGTACCGCATTTGGCGCGCATCCCCGCCGCGGGGCAGCGCGGGCGCGCTGCGCGCCGCCGCTAGCCCAACTTGCGCAGTTGGAGGTGCATTTTAGCGATTTTACGTGAGGTGG
>JBAUOM010000047.1:0-1503 GCA_049579765.1 Xanthobacteraceae bacterium | reverse complement strand
TCTCGTTGATCGGCGTGCCCTCGAACTGGAAGTCGTCGAGGTCCTTGGCGAGCGGCAGCTTGGCGATGGTGAGCTGGTATTTGATCGAGCGCGCCTGCTTCTCGCTGATCTCGGCGTTGAGCAGATCGCCGACGATGCGCTGGGGCTCATGCTGGCGTTTGACAGCGGTGGCCATGATCTCGTCGAAGGCGGCCTTCATGCCGTAGAGCTTGAGCTCGCCCATGAGGTCGAAGAGTTGGGATCGTTCCATCAGCTGGTTCTCCTGAGGTTGTCGTAACGGGCACAATCGGCGACAGGCGCGTGGCGCAGCGTCAGCGCGGCCGGCGTGAGGATGGTGGCCGGCGGGCCGGGATCGCGCTGGCGGGCGAGGATGTTGAGGACGACGTCGGCGGAGTGGACGCCCTGCGCGATCGCTTCGGTGCAGGCGGCCTCGACCGCCGGCAGCCCGTCGGTGAGCACCGCGGTGAGGATGTCGACCATCTGCCGATTACCATCGTCGGCGCCGGCGAGCTTGCGCCGCACGCGCTCCATCGCGACCGGCAGCACCCAGTCCTTGAAGGGAGCGCCGTTGCGCAAGGCGCCGGGCTTACGGGCGAGCACCGGCACGTAATGCCAGGGGTCGTAGGTCGTCTCGCCGCGGCCAAATGAGCGGGGATGTTCGGCGACAATCCGTCCCTCCTGACGGATGACGATGCGATCGGCATAGGCATGAACCTCAACCGGCCGTCCGACCGCGCTGGCAGCCACCGAGTACTTGTTGTTATCGAAGCGAACCAGGCAGGTCTTCGAGACCGATGCCGGCACCGCGTGGAAGCCATCGAACCGGCCGGCGTAGGGGACGAGCTTCGGCCGCTCCGCCTCGAACACCTCCCAGATCGTCTGGTCGGTCAGCTCTGGATGGCGATGCGCCTTGGCGTAGGCGATGCACTGGTCGAGCAGCCAGGCGTTCAGCTCGTCAAGGTTCTTGAACCGCAACCGCGGCGTGAAGAACCGCTCACGGACCAGTCCGACCTGGTTCTCGACTTGACCCTTCTCCCAGCCCGATGCCGGCGTGCAGGCAACAGGATCGACGAGGTAGTGGCTGCACATTTGCAGGAAGCGGCGATTGTAGAGCCGTTGCTTGCCGACGAAGATCGTCTCCACCGCCGTCTTCATGTTGTCGTAGATGCCGCGCCTGCAGGCGCCCTTGAATAGAGCGAACGCCCGGTCGTGGGCGTCAAACACCATCTCCTGCGTCTCGCGCGGATAGACCCGTACGAACGGCATCCGGCTGTGACAGAGCCGGACATGGGCGGCCTTCACGATCACCGTCACGCCGCTCAGCAGGACGACCTCGTGGCTCCAATCGAACTGGTAGGCTTCTCCCGGCGCAAAGGTCAGCGGGACGTAGGCCGCCGCCGTCGATGCGCCGCGCTCCTTGCTCCACTGCCTCGCATAACGTCGAACGGCATCGTATCCGCCGCCGTAGCCAATCCCGCGCAGTTCCTCGAACAGGCGGATCAG
>JBAUOM010000046.1:0-11942 GCA_049579765.1 Xanthobacteraceae bacterium | reverse complement strand
GGTGCCCCCCGATCCGAACAATCCGAACGAGACCGTGCCCGACGCACAGCAGGTCACGCCTTATGGCGAACCGATCAATCTGGAGACCGCCAAAAAAGTCGCAGCCGGCGCCACGGCTGAAGCGGCCAAGCGCAATTGGCAGGGCATGTGCATCGCAGTGGTCGCTCCATCGGGAGATCTCGTGTATTTCGAGAAGGCGGACGGCTGCCAATTCGCTTCGATATCGATATCGCAGCACAAAGCGCGGACTGCGGCGCGTTATCGCAGACCGACAGTGGTGTTTGAGCGTCTCCTCGGGAAGGGCAATTTCTTCGCTTATCTGCCAACGCTGGACGATGTGATCATGTCTCGCGGCGGCAATCCGCTGGTCGTAGGCGGCAAGATCATCGGCGCGATTGGAGTCAGTGGCGGCAGCGGATCGCAAGATGACACGATCTCGCTGGCTGGCGCAGCCGCGCTGAAATAGCTCACCGCCTTCCAGGCAATGGCCTTCCCGGGGGGCGATCCCCGAAGCAGCTGCCGTTCAGCTCCGTTCTCCGGGGCTGACGGCGGCTATGGGCGCGTCGCGTCGGACTTGGTGCGGCGCATAACGCCTTGAAATTCAGTAGACCGAATTGAAATCCGGCGGCGCAGGTCGAGTTGCTCGAGCCTGATCGAGGCCCTGCGACGCCGCCTTGACCACGTCCGCCGCGAAGGGCCTCGGCGCCGCGCCAGCGCAATGGAGGAGCGTCACCCGGCGGCTTCAGAGCCAAGGCGGTGCTCCCCAAATGTCACACCTTGCAACAGAATGAATTTCCGGCGTTGACAAGAAAGGCGCGGGCTTCTTCCATAAGCGGGTTCAGGTACGCCGATGGCGTTTCATCGGCGAAAGGGAATCCGGTGCGATCCGCCGTGGCAACGGCGAATCAAATCTGGAGCTGCCCCCGCAACTGTCGGCGGCGAGCCCCTCTTCAGGGTGCCACTGGGACTTCTGCAGCAGCAGCGAGGCCCGGGAAGGCGGAGAAGGGTGGAGACCCGCGAGCCAGGAGACCTGCCTGAACGACGTCATCCTTCCGGCGTGCGGGGCGCGCGCTTGGGGCGGACTTCCGCTGTGGTGACAGAGGAGAGCTGTCGAGCGGGGGCGCCCGATGCGGTGTCGTGTTTCAGCTTTGGGAATCGTGGGCCTCGCGGCGAAGTTCGCTCGCGCGACAAGGACCGCGGCGTTGCTGGCTGCCGCTCCTGCGATGGCGGCGGAGATGCCGGTGAAGGCGCCGTGGTACCCCCCCGTGGCCCAACCCTACGATTGGACCGGCCTCTATGTCGGCGGCCATCTCGGCTATGCCGGGGGGCATTCGAACTGGAGCGCGCCGCCTGATCTCTCCAGCTCGCTCGACCTGTTCCAATCTTCCGATATCTTCAACGGGTCGGGAAGCTACTTCGGGGGACTGCAGATCGGCTACGACTACATGCTTCCAAACCGCCTCGTGCTCGGCGTCCAGCTCGACACCTCGTTTCCGGGCTTTCCAAATCTCGACGGCATCTCCATCGGCGGCTTCTCGATCTTGTCCGCGCCGGCGACCGGCCTGGCGAGCTATAGCGAGTCGGTGCTGCACTCCGGCACCTTGCGCGCCCGCGTCGGTTACGCTCCCGCAAACTGGCTCTTCTATGCGACCGGCGGCTTCGCCTGGACCTACAACCAGCTGGCATTGACGCAACTGGCCGACGGCACGACCGATGCCCCATTCCTGTGGCGACTGGGCGCGACGGCCGGCGTCGGGGTCGAGTACGCGTTCGCGGCGAACTGGACGGCGAACGTCGAATACTTGTTCACGAAATACGGCAACAGCAGCGTGCTGTTCCCGAGCACCGGGCTGCAGTTCACATCCGATTTTTCCCTGCAGCAGGTGCGCGCAGGGCTGAACTATCGCTTCGGCGGCGGCGGCACGAACGCAAACGGCGGCTCGACCGGGCTGCCCACGCCGGCGCTGGACCTCGTGAACTTTCACGGTCAAACCACGTTCGTGTGGCAAGGCTACCCGGCGATCCGATCGCCCTATACGGGCCCCTTCAGCCTGCCCGGTAGCGGGCTCGGCCGCGAAACGTTCGACATGACGCTCTATGCCGGCATCCGGTTGTGGCAAGGTGCCGAGGTTTGGCTTACCCCCGAGATCGATCAAGGTTTCGGCTTCGCGGACACGCACGGCGCCGCCGGATTTCCGAGCGGCGAGTCCTACAAGCTTGGGTCATCCTACCCCTATGTCCGCATGCAGCGCGGATTCCTCCGGCAGACCATCAATCTCGGCGGCGAAGTCGAGAAGGTGGACGCCGATATCAGCCAGTTCGCCGGCACGCGCACGGAGAACCGCCTGGTGCTGACGGTCGGAAAATTCGCCATCGTCGACATCTTCGATACCAACAAATATGCCAACAGTCCCAAGACCGACTTTCTGAACTGGTCGCTGATCAACGCCGGCACGTTGGACTATGCCGGTGACGGCTGGGGCTACACCTACGGCGCGGCCGCCGAGTGGTACCAGGGCTCCTGGACCCTGCGCGCCGGCGCCTTCGACCTGTCGGTGAGCCCCGCCGGCGGCGGCAGTCCCAACGGCGGGAGCCTCGACCCGACCTTTCAGCAGTACGCGTTGGTCGCGGAAATCGAGAAGCGCTACGAGTTGTGGGGCCTGCCCGGCAAGCTCAAGGTCACCGGCTTCCTCAACCGCGGCCGGGCGGGACGCTTCCAGGACGCCATCACACTCGCCCAGATCGCTGGCGAGCCCGCTGACATCACGGCGGTGAGACGCTATACCGGCCGCCCGGGAGTCAGCATGAACCTGGAGCAGCAAATCTCCGACACGGTTGGGGTGTTCGCCCGCGCCGGCTGGTCCGACGGCAACATCGAGCCGTGGGACTTTACCGACATCGACCGGACGGTCGCCGGCGGCGTCGCGATCAACGGCAGGAACTGGGGCCGGCCCGACGATACCGTCGGTATCGCCGGTGTCGTCAACAACATCACCGGCGTTCACCGGGCGTTTTTCGACGCCGGCGGCCTGGGCATCCTCATCGGCGACGGACAGCTGCCGAATCCCGGGCTCGAGAAAATCTTCGAGACCTATTACAGCTACGCGCTTTCACCCGACACGCGCCTCAGCTTCGACTACCAGTTCATCGCCAACCCCGCCTACAACACCGACCGCGGCCCGGTGAACACGTTCGCCGGACGCTTCCATGCCCAGTTCTAGCATCTGCAGCAACTTGCCGACGAGCTGAGCGAGCAACCCACCATGTTCGGTGTTGGCACGAACGCGACCACCCGGCATGTCGGCTCTAATGACCGCTTTCGGGGGCAAGAGCGGACCAGATATGCTCACATCGGGTTCTTCGCTTCGTGACCCGAAGCCGGCATCGGGCGGCAATTTATTTAATCGCTTCATCGGCTCAGTCCTCACTCAGCCTTGATTCCAGTCGCATCGACGACGGCTTTCCACTCGCGCAGTTGTTCTGACAAGGCGGCGGCGAAATCCTGTGGCGTACCGACCTTTGCTTCGATTCCGAGCTTGGCAAGGCTGGCGCGCACCTCTGCAGAATTGAGGCCTTCATTCACGGAATGGTTCAGCTGGCCGACGATGGTCGCCGGAGTGCCGGCCGGAGCGAGCAGGCCGAACCAGACTTCCTTGGGAAAACCTGTGACGCCGACTTCCAACATGGTCGGGGTATCGCTCAACTCCGGCCAACGGGATTCGCTGGTCACCGCAAGTGGCTTCAGCTTGCCGGCCTTGAAGTGCGTGAGTAGGCTGGACTTCGGATTAAAGATCATATCGATGTGGCCGCCGATCACGTCATTGATCGCGGCAGCTCCGCCTTTGTAGGGGACAAAGAGAATGTCGGTGCCGGTCTTGATCTTGAAGAATTCGCCGGCGAAATGCGTGTATATGCCGGGCGGGGCGCCGTATTTCAGTTTGCCGGGATTGCTCTTGGCATAAGCGACGAACTGCTGGAATGTTTCCGCAGGAACGCCGGGCGATATGGCCAGCGCCATCGAGTCGACGCAGATTGCGGCTATGGGAGCAAAGGACTCGGTGGGATCAAAGCCGAGGTTCTTGTAGAGCGCCCCGAGCATGGCGTTGACGTTGGTCCCGCCCAACAACAAGGTGTAACCGTCGGCATGTGCGCTCGCGGCAGCTTTGGCACCGATCCTGCCTCCGGCGCCAGCAAGATTCTCGACGACCACGTTCTGTCCCAGTCTGGAAGAGAGCGATTGTGCGATCAGGCGAGCCATAAGATCGGTCGGACCACCGGGAGAGAACGGCACCACGATCTTGATCGTTCGCTCGGGATAAGACTCGGCATGGGCCGGCCGGAGTGCAATCGGGACCGATGCTATTGCGAGCAGTGCGAACAGCCAGCGGGCAGCCATCCGCCGTGTCGTACGGCGGGTTGTCGAAAGATCGCGTTTCACAACGTCTTGCATGCTTGCCTCCTATTGCAACGCCTCGATGGTCACGGGGCCGTTCCCGTCAGCACGTACGTCTCTTCCGGATAGGTCACCCCATCCCCGTCGGCATAACGCTGCAGCCCTTTCATGACGCTCTCGCCAATCCGCTTTCGCAGCACAGGGTCGACGGCAGCGACCGCTGCCGCGAGCGGGGTTGCCGACAAATGGTGTAACGTGAATTCATCCAGACGCGGGAGGCGAACATTGATCCGACTCAGGCGCACGTCTACGGCCGAAAAGCCCGCCTCCGTCGCGAGACGCTGTAGCTCCTCTTTGGCGGGGACCTGTCGCGACGCACAAAATTGGATAGCGGCGCCGTCGCTCAGGAATCGCGCAAGCGCTTCTGCGACAGCGCTGTTATAAAGCCCGACGGCATTCCACACGCTCACCGCAAGACGGCCGCCGTCAACGAGCACGCGACGCATCTCTCGAATCGCGAGCGCCTTATCGGGAAAGAACTGCAGTCCCTGCTGGCAGAGCACCACGTCCATGGTGGCGTCCGGAAGCCCGAGATCGAGCGCGCTCCGTTCAATCCATTCGATCGACGCGCCAACCGGTGCCGTGAGGGATCGCGCAACTGCGATCATTCCGGAATTCAGATCGACTCCGACGACACGTCCGGTGGAACCAACACGCACCGCCGCGGCGCGAGCGACGACTCCTGTTCCACAAGCAACGTCCAGGACGCGCTCGCCCGCACCGACGTGAGCGGCATCGACAAGCAGAGGCGCCCAAGGTCCGAGGATGTAACGAGCAACGTAGCGCTCGTACAGTTCGGCCGCCTCCGCGCTCAGCTGCCATTGTCCGTTCGTGGCCATCTCCCGTTCCATCCGAGCTTGCGCGAGACGCGCTCCGCCGTTCGCGTGACTGCTTTGATCTGAGCCTGAGGCGGCGATGCGGGTATAAATTGGATGGATCCCGCAATGGCGACCGCGCCCACATAATGGCCGGCGTGGTTGAACAGCGGAGCCGCCAGGCCGTTCACACCTTGCAGCACCCGGTTCGGAGCGGTTGCCCAGCCGCGCGTTCTCACTTGCGCGATGGCGCGCTGAAGACCGCTCGGGGAGCAGATCGTTTGCGGCGTCCAGGCCTTGAGCGGATTCGCCAGGCAGTTCTTCATGAGATCTGGAGGACCGAAGGCCAGCGCCACGTTGCCGTGGGCGCTCGCATGCAGATCAAGCACCGTTCCGGGCTGGGTTCCGAAATTGACGATTTGGTGCCCCTGCAGGACCTCCAGGACGACGACCTTGTTTTCCACCAGCGCGGACAAGGTCGCTGGCTGCCCGGTCTCCTCCCGGAGCCGCAACATGTCTTCGCGAGCAATCGGGAGCACGTCGAACCGCTCCCTCAGGCGTTCGCCAAGAATGAACAGCTTGATTCCAGCCGCATACCGCATCGTCGTCGACTCCTGATGCAGGAAGCCATGCCGTGCAAGAGCCTGGAGGTGCCGATAAACGGTCGCTTTCGATGCGGCGAACTCGCGCGCGAGCTGGGAGACACCGATCGACTCTCTCGAGCCCGCGAGGCGTTCGAGCAAGCGCAAGGAGAGATCGACCGTCTCGGTGGCCGGACCTGCGGCCGCCAGCTGCGGTCGGCTCACTGCGATTCGCGACGGTACTGGCTTTGCCATCGTTTCACTATATGAAACACCGTTTCATATAGATTAGGAGGCGTTCGTCTGGTTGTCAATCGTATCGCGCGCAACCGCCACTTCAACCTCTGGACCCAATAGCAAACGACGGGAGCATTGCTCATTCAAATTCGGGGGAGGGCGGCGCAGACCTGTCTTGCACCGCGGCGGAGATCGTCTCGGCTGGGGAGGTGGTGGAAAATTCCATCGCTCGGTGGCGACATCATTGCCCGAACACGAACTCGCGCCGGCGACGACGCCGGAAAACGAATAAACAGATTGGGAACTTTGCGCCTGCAACGCCGCTTGAAGCCTGTGGTGAACTGATACCCGCGGCCTTGACCGGATGCGTCGCCGGCCGCACATAGATCGGTAAATGACCGTGCTCGATTCCTCTCCCGTGCGCGATGCCGGCCCCGGCCGGCTCGCCGGGCACGACAAGATCCTCATCGTCGACTTCGGCTCGCAGGTCACCCAGCTCATCGCGCGGCGCGTGCGCGAGGAGAAGGTCTATTGCGAGATCGTGCCGTTCCAGCGGGCGGAGGAAGCGTTCAAGGCGATGCGGCCGAAGGGCGTGATCCTCTCCGGCGGCCCCGCCTCGGTGCTCGACAAGGGCGCGCCGCTGGCGCCCGCCGCCATCTACGCGGCCGGGGTGCCGATCCTCGGCATCTGCTACGGCGAGCAGGCCATGGCGGCGCAGCTCGGCGGCACGGTCGAGGGCGGGCATCACCGCGAGTTCGGCCGCGCCGAGGTGCTGGTGACCGAGGATTCGCCCCTGTTCGAGGGGGTCTGGCGCAAGGGCGGGCGCTATCCGGTCTGGATGAGCCACGGCGACCGCGTGACGGCGCTGCCGGAAGGATTCCGCGTGGTCGGCACCTCGCCGAACGCGCCGATCGCGATGATCGCCGACGAGCGGCGGAAATTCTACGCCGCCCAGTTCCACCTCGAGGTCGTGCACACGCCCCACGGCGCCGCGCTCATCCGCAACTTCGTGCGCAAGATCGCCGGCTGCAAGGGCGACTGGACCATGCGCGCCTTCAAGCTCGAGGCGATCGACAAGATCCGAGTGCAGGTCGGCAAGGGGCGGGTGATCTGCGGGCTCTCCGGCGGCGTCGATTCCGCGGTCGCGGCGGTGCTGATCCACGAGGCGGTCGGCGAGCAGGTCACCTGCGTGTTCGTCGACCACGGTCTGCTCCGCCTCGCCGAGGCCGAGAAGGTGGTGGCGCTGTTCCGCGACAGCTACAACATCCCGCTCGTGCACGTCGAGGCGCAGGCGCGCTTTCTCGACGCGCTCGCCGGCGTCACCGATCCGGAGGTCAAGCGCAAGACCATCGGCAAGCTGTTCATCGACGTGTTCGAGGCGGAGGCGAAGAAGCTCGGCGGCGCGGAGTTCCTGGCGCAAGGCACGCTCTATCCCGACGTGATCGAGAGCGTGTCGTTCACCGGCGGACCGTCGGTCACCATCAAGTCGCACCACAATGTCGGGGGCTTGCCCGAGCGCATGCACATGCGGCTGGTCGAGCCGCTGCGCGAGCTGTTCAAGGACGAGGTGCGCGCGCTCGGCCGCGAGCTCGGCCTGCCTCCCGCCTTCGTCGACCGCCATCCGTTCCCGGGGCCCGGCCTCGCCATCCGCTGTCCCGGCGAGATCACCCGCGAGAAGCTCGACATCCTGCGCCCGGCCGACGAGATCTTCATCGAGGAGATCCGCCGCGCCGGGCTCTACGACGACATCTGGCAGGCGTTCGCGGTGCTGCTGCCGGTGCGCACGGTGGGCGTGATGGGCGACTACCGTACCTACGACTACGTGGTGGGCCTGCGCGCGGTGACCTCGACCGACGGCATGACCGCCGACTTCTATCCCTTCGAGATGAAGTTCATCGGCCACGTCGCCACCCGCATCGTCAACGAGGTCAAGGGCGTCAACCGCGTGGTCTACGACGTGACCAGCAAGCCGCCCGGCACGATCGAGTGGGAGTAGGGGAGTACTGTGGAGTAGAATGGGATAGAGCAGCGTACCAGTTGCAATATCCTCCCGACGATAGGCCTCGATAGTTCTCGTGTATCGCGCTCCCCAATGCGAAATTAGTCGCGCTTTTGCCTGACGGGTCACGAGCAACCAATTTGCGACGGTCGCGCCATGTCGGCTTTTCCCGAAGCGACCGTCAACTGCCGAAAACCGCCGCGCCGCTTTGGGCGAATCGCAGACACGACGGCCGACCCAGAATCATCGAAAAGTGCAAACGGTGATCTGCAGTATTTGCGCCAGATTACGTTCGCTCGGCTTCAACTGTTAGCCGTGGTGCGTCGTATATCCGACCGCTTAGCACATCCTCGTCGTTGATCTCGATCTGGAACATTTCAGACAAGCCCGCCCTTCCAGACGACGTTAGTTGGAGTGCACGGCTGCCCGACACACATTTGAGCCACCCGAGCTCCAATAGACGATCCAGAATCCGAGCTCCGACGAGTCCCTTGAGGTGATAACGACGCTCGCTCCAGTCGAGACAAGGCTGGCAGAAAATCCGCCGAGTCCGCGGCCTCAGATCAGCGCCGAACGCGGAAAGGAAATGCCCGCCCGAAGACGTGACCTCGCCGCCTTCATCGGTGAGTACGATGTGCCCCATGGCAACAAGTGCATCGGTAACAGCGACTCCTACCTGGCCAGCCAGGTGATCGTAGCAACTTCGGGCAAAACGGAGCGCATCGTCGTTTGCTGACCGCGGCCGACGGCGGGGTGGCACCTCTATGGCGGCGACGACCTTCATGCTCTCAAGCATTGTCGCGACCAGCGGGGACGCGATCCGATAATAGCTGACGCGGCGGTCGCGAATGACAGTCAAAAGCCGCGCGGCAACCAGCTTGCTCAGGTGGCCGCTCGCCGTCGAACGAGAGACGTTGGCGCAGTAAGCAAGCTCAGTGGCCGTCAGCGACTGGCCGCCCATAAGGGCGTTAAGCATCGTCGCTCGCGCAGTGTCACCCACGAGAGCGGCCACTTCCACCAGATTTGCCGCCGCGACCACCCTTAACCCTATCGCTGATACCGGAAGGCTATCAATCGAAAACAGTTCGGCATGGGCCGAACTGTTCGCGCGAGACAATTGCGAACCTCGCAGCAAGAATGCGCTGTAGCCCTACTCTAGCAGGGACGCTCGCGGTTGGCATGGAGGATGAGATGGTCGCCTATTGGATTGCGCGCTCGAAGGTCAACAATCCCGATCAGTACAAGAAGTACGCCGACCTGGTACCAGGCATCCTCCAAAAGTTCGGGGGCAAGTTCCTGGCGCGCGGCGGCAACTTCAAGATCCTCGAGGGCCCGGAGAAATTCCACCGCTTCATCGTCATCGAGTTCCCGAGCTTCGAGAAGGCGGTCGCCTGCCACGAATCGCCCGAATACCTTGAGGCCGCGGCGCACCGCAAGAAGGACGGCGCGAGCGAATTGGAGGTCGTCATCGTCGAAAGCATCTGAGACCCACCGAGAGGCCTAGGCCCGGCGGCCCATGAAAAGGAGATATGGGGGTAAGGGGGATGTGGACCGGCGCGAAAGCCTGAGCAGGGAATACGATCCTCCAAAGAGTTAAACGCCATGTTGATCCGCACCCTTTATTTCGATCAAGCAAGGATCATTGCTGCCGTGGTTTGCAGCCTGATCGTCGCCGGCCTCCTGAAGGGGACAATCGGGGTCGGCATGCCAGTCGTCGCGCTGCCGCTGCTGTCGCTGTTCATCGATATCAAATCAGCGGCCATGCTGCTGAGCATGCCTTTGATCTTCAGCAACTTACCGCAGGCGCTGGAGGGCGGAAAGACCGGACGGCGCCTCACGCACTTGATGCCAGTGATTCTCGGCATGATTCCCGGCCTCTTTCTTGGGGTTCGAGTCCTGTTGGCGCTCGATGCGAACGTTGCAAAGATTATCGCGGGCCTAGTGCTTATGGGTGTTGGCGCCGTCACGCTGCTCGCGCCGAAGCTGCAGCTTCAGTCTCGCTTGGTTTTACCGACCGGCATCACATTCGGATTTCTCGGCGGGATTCTGGGAGGCATCGCGGCGATGCCGGGACCGCTTGTTTTCATATTCCTGCTTGCAAAGGGACTGCACGGAAAGGCGTTCACAAAAGAAGCATCGCTGTATCTCGTCGTCTCCGCCGGCTTGCTGGCAATTCTTCTGACGGCAAGCCGCCAGTTCAGTTGGCTTGACGTTGCAGTCTCGACGGCTGCGATGTTGCCAGTCGGGCTCGGCATGTACGTCGGACAACATATGCGCGATAAAATTGCACCCGAGACATTCAAGAAGCTGGTGTTGATCGCAGTCATTGCCGCGGGCGCGGACTTGCTGCGACATGGTTTCTTCGGCGCTGGCTTTTGACGCGTCGTTGGACACAGCGCTATCGTTAGCCGAGCGTCAGAATCGACCGGTCGACGCCGCACCGCCACGTTCGCGTCATTGTCGGAGAGACATTCGGTATTGGTTCGCAGATGGAAGCAAGTCAAGAATAGTTCTTTCCAGTTCCAGGTGATGTGTCGGATGCCAGCCGGCTGTAGCGGCCGATATGACGTTCGCATGATGCCGCATGATCGCGCGCGCATCACCATCGCTTGAGATCAGGATCATCTGATCGGCGCCGGCGACTGCGCTTCTCCGGGCGGAGCCTGTCCTCATAGTCCGCGACACACAACGTGAGCCGAGGTGGGAACCGCTCGCCTGCGGCCCCCGCATCGTGGGCCATTGCGGCGACCTCCAGGCGTTGCGACCGCGACCGGAGCTGCCGACTTATCCGGTGGCGCCGGCGACAAGGATGAATGTGGGCCTTCGTTTCTGCGTCTTGACTCATATATCCGAATGGTTATAGGTCCAATCAATAGCCAACGAGTTATCAATCGCGATGCCCCAGCCCCACGACGTCCTTTTCAGAACGCTCGCCGATCCGACGCGCCGGGCGATCTTCGAGCGGCTGTGTCGCGAGGGAGACCAGACGGTCGGGGCTCTGACGGCTCGGGCCGGGGTCTCGCAACCGGCCGTCTCGAAGCATCTCAGGGTCCTGAAGCAGGCCGGGCTGGTGCGCGACCGGCCCGAAGGTCGCCAGACGCACTATAGCGCGCAGCTCGGCGCCTTGGGCCCGCTGATCGACTGGACAAGCCAAATAGCCGGGTTCTGGCAGAGCCGGTTCGACCACCTCGAACAACTCCTGAAAAGGATGGACCAATGACCAATACCGCGACCGAAGCGCTCTCCGTCGTTGTCGAACGTGAGATACCTCATCCGCCGGAAAAGATCTGGCGCGCGCTCACGCAACCACACCTGATCGAGGAGTGGCTGATGAAGAACGACTTCAAGCCTGTCGTGGACCACCGTTTCAATCTTCGCGCAGACTGGGGCGCGGTCGACTGTCAGGTGCTGGCAGTGGAGCCGAACAAAACGCTGTCCTACACGTGGGCGGCCTACGGTCTCGAGAGCGTCGTCACTTGGACTCTCACCCCTACGGGCGCGGGGACCCGCCTGCGCATGGAGCAGTCGGGCTTCCGGCCGGATCAGCAGCAGGCCTATCAGGGCGCCAAGGGCGGGTGGCAGCGGTTCTTTGCGAACCTGGAACAGGTCCTGGCGCGGATAGACTGAAGTCTGCCGGCACGATTCAAAGCCAGGCCTGTTCGGGAAGGAGCGGGCGGGTTTCTCCACGAGTGGTCCGATTCCGAAGTTCGCATCATTTCGCGGCACCCGTGTTTGCGAACTTCGGAATCTAAGGACCACTAGCAACTCTATGATACTGGTGCCCCTTTTGAGCTATGGGCGAAAGTTGGTGACGGCATGAAGGGATAAGGCGGCGTATCGTGGGGGTGTTCGACGCC
>JBAUOM010000045.1:0-12564 GCA_049579765.1 Xanthobacteraceae bacterium | reverse complement strand
GCGCGGGACCGGCCTGCCAGCGCAGCCGCCGCGGCGTCCGGGCGTGATCGCCGTTCTTGCCCGACGCCGCCTTCGTCTTGGCGTCCTCTTTCTTGACCTCGGCTTCGGGGATCACCGGCTTCGGCACCGGGAGCGGCATGTGCCTGCCGGCCTCGATCATGTCGAGCTCGCGCGGCAGCAGCATGACGAAACGGCCGGGGTGGCGGATGCGGCCGGCGATGCGGGCCGCATCGTCGCCGGCGCCCCAATAGAGGTCGGCGCGCGCGGGCCCGACGATGGCGGAGCCGGTGTCCTGCGCGATCATCAGGCGGCGGAACGGCGTGACGGGCTTGGCGCTGTCGATCGGCAAGCTCGCGTCGATGAAGAACGGCGTGCCGTAGACGTGCAGCTTGTCGACCGCAATCGAGCGGCCGGGCGTCAGCGGAATGCCCTGGATGCCCGCCGGCTCGCCCTCGTTCGACAGCCCGGTGATGCGGAAGAACACGAACGACCGGTTGGTGGCGCGCAGCTTCGGCGCCTCCTCGGGATTGGCGGCCATCCAGTCCCGGATGCGCTGCATCGACATCTCTTCGCGCGGGACCAGATTGCGCTCGATGAGCACGCGGCCGACCGCGGTATAGGGGTAGCCGTTATGGGAGTCGTAGCTGACGCGCAGCGGCGTGCCGTCCTCGAGGATCACGCGTGCCGAGCCCTGGATCTGGATCGCGAGCGCCTCGAAGGGGTCCTTGAGCCAACAGATTTCCAGCTTCTGGCCGTCGAGCGCACCGGCGTCGATGGCGCCGCGATCGTAGTAGGGCACGATCTGCCCCTGCTCGTTGCGGCGTCCGACCAATGCGCCCTTGTTGGGGAAGGCGTCGGAGCCGGGCTTGTAGCCGGCCGCCACCAGGTCGGGCGGGCGCCGGTAGAGTGGTACGTGGAATTCCGGGTTGGGAAAGCGCGAGCCCTGCACGATCGGCTCGTAATAGCCGGTCAGAAAGCCCTGCGCCTCGCCGAGGCGCGAGATGCGCACCGGCTGGAAATTTTTCTCGAAGAAGACCCGCGCCGCAGCCGCGTCAGTGGGCCGCACCCCGGCGGCGCGGCGGCAGACCTCCCAAAGCGCGAGATAGACCGGCCGCTCATCGCGCGGCCGCTTGACGCTGCGGAAGGTCTGACAGCCCGCCTGGTAGGCGGCGAATGCGGCCAAGTGGTCGTCGGCCGCCCAGCCGTCGACCTCGCTCCATTTCACCGGCTCGAGTTGGCTGTCCGTGAGCTTGAACGGCTCGTCGTTCTCCTGCCTTTCCTGCGCCGGCGCGAGGTCCGCGAACGCAAGCGCGAGCGCGGCGACGCTGCCGAGAAAGACGCACAGGCGCACCGACATCCCCTTCCGCCCCGGTTACTGCCCGGCTTCGGTGGCGACGAGCTTCCAATTGGGATCGCGCGAAGACATGTCGCGCGCGAACGTCCATACGTCGGTCACGTCGGTGACTTTGTCCGGGTTCCCTTCGATGACGTTGCCGGACTTGTCGCGGGTCACCGAGACCAGCTGGGAGACGAAACGCACCGTGATCTGCGCCGTGCGCCCGCGCAGCTCGGTGCTGGTGATATCCGACTTGTCGATCGACACGAAACGGGTCTCGACGGTCTCGCCCTTGCCCTCGCGCTCGCGGATCGCCGCCTCGAACCCCTCGTAGACGTCGCGCGAGAGCAGGTTCTTGAGCGCACGGCGGTCGCCCTCGGCGTAGGCCAGCACGATCATTTCGTAGGCCGCCCGCGCACCGGTGATGAAGTGCTTGGCATCGAACGTCTTGTCTTCCTTGACGAGCGCGTCGAGCCCGACGGCCACCGCCGAGCCGGCCTCGGCGATCCCTTTCCAGCGTTCGGTCGGCTCCGGCGTCTCGACCGGCTTTTGCGCCCCTTCGGCGGCGCGGCCGGGCAGCGTCACTACGTTGTCGTTGGTTGCGCCGCGTACTGCATCGCGGGGAGAATAAGGGTCATAGGGGGGCCGCTCGCGCCCCGTGCGCTGCCCCAGCACGCTTCGCAGGCGCAGGAAAATGAACACTGCGAGCGCCAAAAAGATGATGGTGTAGATATCGAACACGTCTCGCACGCTCTCGGCAGCCGTGACGGAACCGCGGGATCAGTCGAACGCCGGCAGACGGAAAATCTGCAGAGGCAGAGATCGGTTCCCGCACCACTATGTAAGTACGCGGCCGCACTGATCCAGGGGCTTGCGCCGAACCACCGGCGCAGATCGCATCGGCTCGACCATAGACGATCCCAACCGTCGCGCCAACCATGGCGCCAGCATGGCTGAGGCCGAGAGCGGACGCAGGAAATCAGCCGATGTCTTTGGTTAAATGGAGTTTAATCGGCCTCCTTCTGCTTCCCGCGGCGGAGCTGTTGGCGTTTGTCCTGGTGGCGGGGGCGATCGGCTGGCTTCGGGCCGCTGCCCTTTTTATTGCCACTTCGGTCGTGGGCCTGCTGCTGCTGCGAAGATCGGGACGCGCCGACCTCGAGCGCGTGCGCGACGCCTTCGCGCGCGGCGGAATTCGCGCAATCCGCCTGGAGACGCCCGGCGTCGCTCCCGTGATCGGTGGAATCCTTCTGGTATTTCCTGGCTTTATAACGGACGCCCTGGGTGCCGCGCTGTACGTGCCGGCGCTCCGCCGGTGGGCCGCCGCCAAGCTCGCGATACGCGCGCCCTCGGCGCGCCCGCGCGGTGGTGGCGACGATCGCGTCATCGACCTCGAACCCGGCGAGTGGCGCCACATTCCCGATCAGCGGCGGCGCCGACGCCGCCGGCCCAAGGACGGGATCGGGGGCGGGGCGTGACGTCCTTGTCCGGCTGGTGCCCCTGTGTTAGCCACGCCGCCGATTGCGGCAGTTGAAACGGCGAGAGGTTGAATCGATGACGACCCCAGGCAATGGCGGCCCCGCGCCGAGCCCGAGCGCGCAGCCGACCCAGGCGCAACTCACCGTTCTCGGCCAGTACATCAAGGATCTGTCGTTCGAGAATCCGAACGCGCCGCGGTCCCTGGCACCGACGCAGACGCAGCCGGCGATCAATATTCAAATCAATGTGCTCGTGCAGCAGCTCGCCCCGACCGACTTCGAAGTCTCGCTCAAGCTCGAAGGCAAGGCGGACAGCGCCGGCACTGTGCTGTTCGCCTTCGAGCTGACCTTCGCCGGGGTCTTCCGCGTCCAAAACGTGCCGCAGGAGACGCTGCAACCGGTGGTCATGATCGAGTGCCCGCGCCTCTTGTTCCCGTTCGCGCGCGAGATCGTCGCGAACGCCGTGCGCAACGGCGGCTTTCCCCCGCTCCTGCTCGATCCCGTGGATTTCGTCGCGCTCTATCAGCAGCGCGCGGGCGAGCTGCAGCCGGCGCAACCGACCGCGACCGAGAGCTGAGCGCGGCCGGCTTCATGCGCTCTGCGCGAGGTCACGCTCGCGCACATAGTCCCGCCAGATCGCGCTGTCGCCGAGCGTCGCCACGAACGTGAAATGCACGGCGCGCTCCTCGGCGGTGAGGCGAGACGCAAGCGCCTGCGGCCGCACACGGATCGGCAGCGCTCCGCCGGCGGCGCCACCGGCGCCGATATCGGTCTCGACCAGAATGAGCTGCGCCTGCCGGGCGCCGATCAGCTCGACATAGACCTCGGCCAGGATCTCCGCGTCGAGCAGCGCGCCATGCTTGGTGCGGCGGCTATTGTCGATACCATAGCGCGCGCAGAGATCGTCGAGCCGGTTGGGCCCCCCGGGGTGTTTGCGGCGCGCCAGCAGCAGGGTGTCGACGAGGCGCTCGCGCGCAACCAGCAGCTTTCCCGCCCGCTCGAGCTCGGCATTGAGGAAGCCGAGATCGAACAGCGCATTATGGGCGACGATCGGCGCATCGCCGATGAACGCGAACAGCTCGTCGGCGATTTCGGTGAACAGCGGCTTGTCCTTGAGGAAGTCGCCCGACAGCCCGTGGACGTCGACCGCTTCGGGCGGCACGTCGCGCTCGGGATTGAGGTAGCTGTGAAAATGCTGTCCGGTCGGGATGCCGTTGACCAGCTCGACGCAGCCGATCTCGACCAGCCGATGTCCCTGGAAGGGATCAAGCCCAGTGGTCTCGGTATCGAGCACGATCTCACGCATCTTCAGATCCCGCGGCCGTCACGTCACCAGTTTTTCCAACTCCGAACTTCGCAGCACCCGGCGGCACACGCTCGCGCGAAGTTGCCTTGCGAATTCGCCGCGAGCCCGTTGGAACTCCGAAGCCACCACGCCGGCGGGCGAATCACCGTCGCCGCAGGGGCATTGTAGCAACGGCGTCGAGAATGGCACGCACCTGCGCGCGCGCGGCGTCGTATCCCTGCGAGGTGTCCACGACAAAATCCGCGCGGCGGCGTTTCTCGGCATCGGGCATCTGTCGCGCGAGGATCGCCTCGAGCTTTGCCATGGTCATGCCGGGCCGTTCGAGCACGCGCGACTGCTGCACTTCGGGCGGAGCCGAGACCACCACCACGGCGTCGACGCGCTCTTCGCCTCCCGTCTCGAACAGGAGCGGGATATCGAGCACGGCCACCTTCTCGCCGCGCGCCGCCGCCTCGGCGATGAGCCGGCGCTCGGCCTCGTGCACGAGCGGATGCACGATCGCCTCGAGCCGCTTGAGCGCGGCAGCGTCACCGAGGACGCGGGCGGCGAGCTTGTCGCGATCGACCCTGCCGCCGACGGTCGTGCCGGGAAACGCCGCCTCGATCGCCGCCACCGCCTCGCCTTCATAGAGGCGATGCACGACAGCGTCGGCATCGTGCACCGGCACGCCTTCGTCCGCGAAGAAACGCGCCGTCGTCGACTTTCCCATACCGAGCGAGCCGGTGAGGCCGAGGATGAACATGCGCTCTGCAATAGCCTAAAGCGCCCCGCAGTTCACGCGGCGAGCCAACCAGCGGCGCGGGCATGGCGCAGAAACGGCAGCAGCGGCAATCCCAGAATCACGAAATGGTCTCCCTCGATACGCTCGAACAGCTGAATGCCCGCCCGCTCCAGCTGATAGCCGCCGACGCTCGCGCCGACAGCGGCGCCGATCGCGTCGAGATAGTCATCGAGGAAACGGTCCGAAAACGTGCGCATGGTCAGCCGCGCGCTCTCCCGACATTCGAACAGCACGCGGCCCGCTCGCGCGACGGCGATGGCGCTGTGAAGCTCGTGGGGACGGCCGCGCAGGGCCTGCAGCTGCGCACGCGCGGCGGCGCGGTCGACAGGCTTGGAGAAGCGCCGCTCGCCCAGCGCCAAGGTCTGATCCGCGCCCAGCACCAGGCGGCCGGGACGGCGGGCTGCAACCACACGCGCTTTTTCGCGCGCGAGCAGCGCCGCGACCTCGCCCGCATCCCGGGTCGCGCATGTCTGCTCGACCGCCCGCTCGTCGATCTCCGCCGCCTCGACCTCGACCGGAATTCCCGCATCACGCAGTATGACATGCCGGATGCCGCTCTTCGACGCGAGCAGCAGCGGTTGGTCGACGAGCCACAGCGGCATTGCTCAGAACGCCGGCTGGCGGCGGCGTTCGGCGAGAAGGCTCATCACCGCCGCCGCGGTCTCCTCGATCGAGCGCCGCGTCACGTCGATGCTCGGCCAATTGTGCTTGGCGCAGAGCTTGCGCGACAAGGCCACCTCCTCGGCGACGGCCTTGCGGTCGATATACTGATCGTCGTCGTTATGGGCGTTGAGCCCGAGCAAGCGGTTCTGACGGATCTGCACGATCCGTTCCGGACTGGCATAGAGCCCTACCACGAGCGGCCGCGAGAGTATCTCCACGTAGCGAGGCACTTCGACCCCCGGGACGATGGGGACGTTGCCGGTCTTCACGCCGCGATTGGCGAGATAGATGGAGGTCGGCGTCTTGGACGTGCGCGACACCCCGACGAGCACTACGTCCGCTTCCTCCAAACCCTCGAGGTGCTGCCCGTCATCGTGCAACATGGTGTAGTTGAGGGCATCGATGCGCTTGAAATAATCCGCGTTGAGCGTGTGCTGTGCACCGACTCGGTGCGAGGTCTCGGTGCCGAGATAGGATTGCAGCAGCTGCAGCACCGGCCCGAGGATCGACAGGCAGGGAAGGCTGAGCTCCCGGCAGTGGTTTTCCAGCCGCTGCACGAGGTCCTCTTCAAGCAGCGTATAGAGCACGATGCCGGGCGATTCCTCGACCTCGGCCAGCACGCGATCGAGCTGCTTCTGGGTCCGAACCAGAGGGTAGACGTGCTCAACCGGCTGGACCTTGACGTACTGTGCCGTAGCCGCACGCGCGACTGTCGTCAGGGTCTCGCCGGTTGCATCCGAGACGAGGTGGAGGTGGAAATAGCTGCCAGCCCGATGCGGCATGATAATGAGGGGATGGACTGTGGGTTCCTGGGGAGGAGGCCACGAGCCGAGCCGGAGCGCAAGCCCGCAATCGGCGAGCCGCGTCGGTCTTTCCACATTGTCGTCGTGGGGACAGAAAGCAGTCTCACCATCAAGCACACCGGGTAAATGTGAATCCGTGAGGAATACCGCACCATGGTCGTATATCGCAGTGCTGTGTCGACTGCCTTTTTCACAGCACAATACCGATCGCACCGGTTGCCCACAGGACCGCTGCAAGTCGCCATGGTCGTGGATATCGTGTGAATGCCGAGGTACGAGTCCAATCAACCTTCCAAGAATCACAACAAGAGTCTTTAAGATTTAGTTTTGTAGGCAAAGCCAAGCCGGGACTACGCGGTGAACAAGCCCCTTCTCGACGTACTCGACCACCGGCAACGTGTTCCACCGCCGGTATGGCTGATGCGGCAGGCGGGGCGCTATTTGCCGGAATACAGGGCTGTGCGCGAGAAGGCGGACGATTTTCTCAAGCTGTGCTTCACGCCCGAGCTGGCGGCGGAGGTGACGTTGCAACCCGTGCGGCGATTCGGGTTCGATGCCGCCATTCTGTTCTCCGACATTCTGGTCGTCCCGCATGCGCTCGGGCAACCAGTGCGGTTTACCGCGGGTGAGGGACCGCAGCTTGATCGTGTCGCGGACCGGGCAGCCGTGGCACGGCTGAAGGCGCAGCTCGATCACGGCATGTTGAGGCCGGTCTACGAGACGATCGCCCGGGTGAAAGAGAAGCTTGCAGCCAATGTTGCGTTGCTGGGGTTCTGCGGGGCGCCGTGGACGGTGGCGAGCTACATGGTGGCGGGCCGCGGCACGACGGACCAGGAACCAGCGCGGCTCTTCGCCTACGCGGACCCGGACGGATTTGCCGTACTGATCGACAAGCTCGTTGATGCGTCCGCGAGCTACCTGATCCGTCAATTGCAAGCTGGTGTCGATGTCGTGCAGATTTTCGATACCTGGGCAGGCATCCTGCCGGCGGAGCAGTTCGTCCGCTGGTGCATCGAGCCCACCCGGCGCATCATTGCCGAGGTGCGCAGGAATGTGCCGGGTGCACGCGTGATCGGATTTCCGCGCGGTGTCGGCACGTCGCTCCTGCGCTACATCGACGACGTTCCGATCGACGCGGTGGGTCTCGACTGGAGCGTTGATCTTGTGTTCGTGCGCGACCAGGTCCAGTGGCGCGTGCCGGTGCAGGGAAATCTCGACCCGCTGGTGCTGCTTGCAGGCGGCGCGGCGCTCGACCGCGCGGTCGATCGGATACTCGAGGTTTTTTCCGACGGGCCGTTCATCTTCAATCTGGGGCACGGCATTCTTCCGCAGACGCCGCTCGCGCATGTCGAACAATTGCTCGCGCGCGTGCGCGGCACGCGGATTTGACGGTGCCCGGAGCCGCGATGCGCTGGTGGCGAGCCGCGGCCGCGGTTGCGACCACCTTGGCGGTCGTGGGCATTCTTGCGCTGTGGCGACCGTCGGGCCTGTATCTCTGGATCAAGGCTGCGCACGTCATCGCCATCATCGCCTGGATGGCGGGACTGCTCTATCTGCCGCGGCTTTTCGTCTACCACTGCGAGGCCGAGCCGGGCTCCAGGCAGTCGGAAACCTTCAAACTGATGGAGCGCCGGCTGCTGACGGTGATCATCAATCCGGCCATGGTGGCGAGCTGGGCGCTCGGCCTGTGGCTGGCCTGGGACGGAGGCTGGTATGCCGCCGGATGGCTGCACGCCAAAGTGATCCTGGTCCTGCTGCTCTCGGCGGTGCACGGCTTCCTGGCCCGCTGCGTGCGCGGCTTCGCCGCTGATCGCAATCGGCACTCCCAGAAATTCTATCGAATTATCAACGAGGTGCCGACGCTGCTCTTGATCGGGATCGTGATCCTGGCGGTGGTCAAGCCGTTCTGACCGCCGCGCGGCAGGCGCGCGCCGCGAGCGAGCCCGGGGCCGTGATCCACATCGCAGGCGCGGCGCCACTTGCGCGTGGGACCGTCTTTTCCTATGTTCCGTGATATCTCCCCGAACGCAGGCGGATGCGGTTAGTACCGGCCCAAGTCTGGGACCGGCCATTGCATCGGGCCCAGTCGCTCCACTCAAAGACCTGCGATTCCCCTTCCGTCCCGATCGGCAGCTCTTTTCAAGTCACCGATCCCCTCCACAGGACTACCCCGCATGCGGGAAATGAAACTCCAGGACCTCAAGGCCAAGACGCCGGCCGAGCTCGTCTCGTTCGCCGAGGAGCTCGAGGTCGAAAACGCCAGCACGATGCGCAAGCAGGAGTTGATGTTCGGCATCCTCAAGCAGCTCTCGATGCGCGAGACCGACATCGTCGGCGAGGGCGTGGTCGAAGTGCTCTCGGACGGCTTCGGTTTCCTGCGCTCGCCGGAAGCGAACTACCTGCCCGGCCCGGACGACATCTACGTCTCGCCCTCGCAGATCCGGCGCTTCGGCTTGCGCACCGGCGATACCATCGACGGCCACATCCGCTCGCCCAAGGAAGGCGAGCGTTATTTTGCGCTGCTCAAGGTCAACAGCATCAATTTCGAGGACCCGGAGAAGGCGCGCCACAAGGTCAACTTCGACAATCTCACGCCGCTTTATCCCGACGAGCGGCTGCGCATGGAGCACGAGGATCCGACCAAGAAGGATCTCTCCCCTCGCGTCATCGATATCGTGGCCCCGATCGGCAAGGGCCAGCGCGCGCTGATCGTGTCGCCGCCGCGCACGGGCAAGACCGTGCTGTTGCAGAACATCGCCCACGCCATCACCGCCAACCATCCGGAGTGCTATCTCATCGTGCTGCTCATCGACGAGCGGCCGGAGGAAGTGACGGATATGCAGCGCTCGGTGAAGGGCGAGGTGGTGTCCTCGACCTTCGACGAGCCGGCGTCGCGCCACGTGCAGGTCGCCGAGATGGTGATCGAGAAGGCCAAGCGCCTGGTCGAGCACAGCCGCGACGTGGTGATCCTGCTCGATTCGATCACCCGCCTCGGGCGCGCCTACAACACGGTCGTGCCGTCGTCGGGCAAGGTGCTCACCGGCGGCGTCGACGCCAATGCGCTGCAGCGGCCGAAGCGGTTCTTCGGCGCGGCACGCAACATCGAGGAAGGCGGCTCGCTCACCATCATCGCGACGGCGCTGATCGATACCGGCAGCCGCATGGACGAGGTGATCTTCGAAGAGTTCAAGGGCACCGGCAATTCGGAAATCATCCTCGACCGCAAGGTGGCGGACAAGCGCACCTTCCCGGCGATGGACATCACGCGCTCGGGCACCCGCAAGGAGGAGCTGCTCGTTGCGCCCGATCAGCTCAAGAAGATGTACATCCTGCGCCGGATTTTGAATCCCATGGGCACGATGGATGCCATCGACTTCCTGCTCGACAAGCTGCGCAACACCAAGAGCAACTCCGAGTTCTTCGAGTCGATGAACGCGTAAGCGCGCGGCTCCTACTTGTAGAAGCGAAGCGTCTTCACCCGCGAGGACAGGGCGAGACCGTCGAGGCAGGCGCCGGGCTCGCCGGGCGTGCATGCCGTCACGTCGTTGACCAGGATCGCGCTGATCTGGTGGCAGTCGGCGTCGATGGGGAATGTCCGCACGATGGTCTTGGCGGCGCGGACCGGGCCCATCTCTGTCAGCAGGCGGCGCAGGATTCCGCCGTCGCTGCCGAAGGCGACCAGATCGAGCTTCATGCTCTCGATCGCCACGTGGGATTTGTTCTCGATCACGAAGTTCAGGCGACAATGCTTGTCGGCGTTCTCGACCGTGTTCAGCTCGATGAGGACCTTCTGTTCGGCCGCGAAAGCGCAGATCGGCACCAGCACCGGCAGGACGACGAGCGCACGCAGCACGCCACGCATGTATGGTCTCCAAAGTCGCTGGCGGCCCCCGGCGATTCATAGACCGAGTCATTCGCGGGCGGCAAGTTGCGAGTGCGGTCGAGGTCGGATCGAGATTGGAACGATCCCAAGGTGCCGACGCGCGATCCCGCCGATTGCGACGACGCGCGGTGCGTGGCCGTGGGCACGGCTGCGCGCGAGGTGCCGAGCTGTCAGCGGCGCATGGCAGCCGCGGCCTCTGGAAGTGCATCGGGCCGCGTCACCGGCAGCGAGCAGGTGTCGCCGACGCAGATGAAGGCGGCGCTCTCCGTGGCGGCCTTGATCTTCTCCTGCGCCGGGTGCGCGGACGGGAGCGCGGAGGAGGCGCGCAGCACGATGCGGTCGAGGAAGGGAAGCTTGCGCGCGGCGGCGAGCAGGTCATGCGCACGCCCGTCGTCCCCGGTCACGACGATCTCGGCTGCGCGCAAGCGCAGGTCCAGGGCATTGAGCAGGGCCAGGTGCGCAAACAGGTTCTCCCCGGCGCTCGCCACGATGCCGTCGAACAGCCGGTCGCACTGGTCGCGCCACCCGTGCTGGCCGGTGAGGACGGCAAGGCGGATCAGGTTCTGCGCCGCCAGCGCGTTGGCGTTCGGGGTGGCGTCGTCGGTCGTGGCGCTGGGGCGAACCACGAGGTCGCGGGCGTCATCGGCGGTAAGAAAATAGCCGCCGTTGTCGGGGTTGCGGTAGTGGCGGTCGAGGGTCGCCTGCCAGGCGAGTGCCCGCTCGAGATAGGCGTGCTCGCCGGTCGCCTCGCAGAGCGCGAGCGCCGCGCGGATCATGGCGGCGTGATCGGAGGCGAGCCCGGGGACGACGAGCTTGCCGTCGCGCCAGGAGTGCCCGAGCCGCTCGCCGTGGGCCATCTTGGCGTCGACGAACATGAAGGCGCGGGCGGCCATCTCGATCCAGTGAGGTGCCTCGAACGCAATGCCGGCGTTGACCAGCGCGGCGATCATGAGCCCGTTCCAGTCCGCCAGGATCTTGTCGTCGAGGCCGGGCCGGACCCGGCCCGCGCGCGCGGCGAGCAAGCTCTCGCGCATCGGCGCGAGCCTGACCTCGTCCTCCATGTTGCGCGGTAAGTGCTTGAGGCGATTGAAAATGCTGTGCCCCTCGAAGTTGCCGCCGGCGGTGACGTCGTAGTGCGCAGCAAAAAATTCGGCATCGTGCTTGCCGAGGATCTGTTCGATCTCGCCGAGCGACCAGACGTAGAATTTGCCCTCCTCGCCTTCCGAGTCGGCGTCCAGCGATGCGCTGAACGCGCCCTGCCCGGTCGTCATCTCGCGCGCCAGCCAGTCCACCGTCTCGCCCGCGCGGGCGCGGAATAGGTCATTGGCCGAGTGCTGGTAGGCGAGCGCGAGCAGTTCGAGCAGGAGCGCATTGTCGTAGAGCATCTTTTCGAAATGCGGCACGAGCCAGCGTTCGTCGACCGAGTAACGGGAGAAACCGCCGCCGAGATGATCGTAGATGCCGCCCTCGCAGATGCGCGTGAGCGTGAGCTCCACCGCGGCGAAGTAGCGGCGGTCGTTCGTGCGCCGGCCCGCGCGCCACAGGAATTCGAGCATCATCGGTTGCGGGAATTTCGGCGCCCCGCGCATGCCGCCGTTGACCGGGTCGATCATGCCGGCGACCTGGTGGGCGGCGCGGTCGAGCTCCGGCGCGGCGATCGTCACGCGTCCCCCGGGGCGCGCGCGTTCCGCCAGCCGCGCCATCAGCGCGGCGCAGTTCTGCTCGATGCTCTGCGGCTCCTGGCGGAAGACGCGCTCAACCTCGCGCAAGAGGTCGACGAAGGCCGGCTTGCCGTAGCGCGCGGTGTTGGGAAAATAGGTGCCGCCCCAGAACGGCTCGCCGGCGGGCGTGAGGAACATGGTGAGCGGCCAGCCACCGTGTTCGCCCAGATGATGCAGCGCGGACATGTAGATCTGGTCGACGTCGGGCCGCTCCTCGCGGTCGACTTTGATGTTGACGAAAAGCTCGTTCATCACTCGCGCGGTGGCCTCGTCCTCGAAGCTCTCGTGCGCCATGACGTGGCACCAGTGGCAGGCGGCGTAGCCCACGGAAAGCAGGATCGGCTTGTCGGCGCGCTTGGCTTCTGCCAGCGCCTCGGTGCCCCACGGCCACCAGTCGACCGGATTGTGCTTGTGCTGCAGCAGATACGGGCTCGTCTCGCGGGCGAGCCGGTTCTCATGGGAGCTGGCGGTGGATGGATCGGTCGGCATGTGACGACAATACCCGATGGCGTTGTTGGTTCAGCCGCACGTTTGCAAACGAACTAAGGCCTGTCCTCAATTGAGCCAAATGAGGATAGAGGTGGCATAGATACCTG
>JBAUOM010000044.1:0-2212 GCA_049579765.1 Xanthobacteraceae bacterium | reverse complement strand
GCCCAGCGCCGAGATCGCGGCCGCCGCCACGAACACGGGGCGCAGCGCCGCCATCACCGCGGCGATGTATTCCGCGTGCAGCTGCGGCGGCAGGCCCCGCACCGCGGACGGGATGACCGTGGACAGGAATTCCATGCCGGGTGCGGAGAGCTGTGCGTGCAGGCGGTTGGCGAAGATCGCGCCGAACAAGGCGACGCCGAGGGCGCCGCCCAGCGAGCGGAACAGCATCGTGCCGGAGGTCGCCACGCCGAGATGCTTGTAGTCGACGCTGTTCTGCACCGCGATGATCAGCACCTGCATCACCATGCCCATGCCGAGCCCGAGCCAGAGCGCGTCGAGCGAGGTCTGCCACGCATCGGTCTCGGCCGAGAGCAGCGACAGCGTGCCGAGCCCGAAGGTCATGGTGGCGGTGCCGACGATGGGGAACAGCTTGTAGCGGCCGAAGCGGCTGATGAGGCGGCCGCTGATCACGGAGGTCACCAGCATGCCGAGCATCATCGGCATCAGCATGAGGCCGGAGGTCGACGGGCTCACGCCTTTCACGACCTGGAGATAGATCGGCAGGAACGTCACCGCGCCGAACAGCGACAGCCCCACGATCAGGCCGACGCTGCTCGCGACCGTGAAATTGCGGTTGGCGAACAGGTCCATCGGCAGGATCGGCTCGCGCGCGCGCCTCTCCACCGCGACGAAGGCGGCAACGGCGGCGACGCTCGCCGCCATCAGGCCGAGCGTGACCGGCGACGTCCACGCAAGCGTGGTGCCGCCGAGACTGGTGAACAGGATGACGGCGCTGAGCGCGGCGGTGAGCAGGAGCGCGCCGCCATAGTCGATCGCGTGCTGCTGGCGCGTGCCGCGCGACGGCAGCACGGCGGCGATGACGACCAGAGCGACGATGCCGGTCGGCAGGTTGATGTAGAAAATCCAGCGCCAGCTCAGGTGATCGACGAAGAAGCCGCCGAGCAGCGGACCGATGATGGTGGCGAGCCCGAACACCGCACCGAAGAATCCCTGGTAGCGCCCGCGCTCGCGCGGAGGGATGAGGTCGCCGATCACCGCAATGGTGACGACGATCAACCCGCCGCCGCCGATGCCCTGCAGCGCGCGGAAGACGATGAGTTGCACCATGTCCTGTGCGATGCCGCAGAGCGCCGACCCCACGAGGAACACGGCGATGGCCACTTGCAGGACGATCTTGCGGCCATGCAGATCGCCGAATTTCCCGTAGAGCGGACCGACGACCGTGCTGGTGAGCAGATAGGCGGTGACCACCCATGACAGATGACTCAGTCCGCCCAGCTCGCCGACCATGGTCGGCAGTGCGGTCGAGACGATGGTCTGATCGAGCGCGGCGAGCAGAAGGGCGAGGAACAGCGCGCCGAACACGGCGCGGGTCGATGTCTGGCTTTGGTTTGATGGCATTCGACGAAGGCGTTCAGAGCGACATCATCATGGCCACCGACGAACGATGCGCCTCCGCCTGCACCGGGACGACAACGGCAGGGGAGCTCCATCGCGGCAAGCGATCGTCGATAACAGCGCTTACGGATCGAGCTCGGTGTCCCAGTAGAGATAGTCGAGCCAGCTTTCGTGCAGATAGTTGGGCGGAAAGCGCCGGCCGTTGCGGTGCAGGTGATTGACGCTCGGCTGGAACGGCATCTGCGACGGCCACATCCGCGCCTCCTGCACCGTCAGGTTGCCCTTCCTGAGATTGCAGGGCGAGCAGGCGGCGACGACGTTGATCCAGGTGGTGTGGCCGCCGCGCGAGCGCGGCAGCAGGTGGTCGAAGGTGAGGTCCTCGCGCGCTCCGCAGTATTGGCAGCTGAACTTGTCGCGCAGGAAAACGTTGAACCGGGTGAAGGCGGGTTGCGTCGCGGGTTTCACGAAGGTCTTGAGCGAGACGACGCTCGGCAGCTTCATCTCCAAGCTCGGGCTGCGCACCGCGCGGTCGTATTCGGCGACGATGTTCACGCGCTCGAGAAACACAGCCTTGATGGCGTCCTGCCACGACCACAGCGACAGCGGGTAATAGCTGAGCGGACGAAAATCCGCGTTGAGCACGAGGGCGGGAAAGCCTGCGGGCGATACGTTCACGGCGTTCCTGGTCTCCTTGTTCCGAAGGAGCGGGACAGGCGCTAGGCCCCGAACCCGAAGTTCGCGCACACCGTGCGGCAAATGCGATCGCGAACTTCGGGTTCAAAAGGGGCACTAG
>JBAUOM010000043.1:0-11482 GCA_049579765.1 Xanthobacteraceae bacterium | reverse complement strand
GCATGCGCTTGGCCGCGGGTTGCGCTGGCGCGGTCTTCGCCGGCCGCACCCGCGAGGGTCGCACGCTCTTGGCGACCGCGGCCTTAGGTGAGGACATAAACCTCGTCCCCTTTCTCGACCACCTTGTACTTGCGCAGCTTGAGCTTGCGGTCCGACACGCATTCGCCGGTCTTCATGTCGTACTCGTAGCCGTGCCACGGGCACACGAAATGCATCTCGCTATCCGAGAAGTAGAGGCCCTGCGACGTCTTGTCGGGCAGGAGGCGCTCCTCGACCTTGGCGATGGTGAGACCTTCGCAGGCGGGACCGCCCTGGTGCAGGCAGAAATTACTGTAGGCGTAGAACTGGCCCTCGTGCCGGAATACGCCGATCTCGTTGTCCCCGGCAAAGATGATGCGGCGGTCGCCGTCCTTGAACTCGGTGGTCTTACCGACGTACTGCTCGGCCATGCTGCGACGCCTCCTCGGGATTTGTTTGGTTCTCCGGGCGAGCCGCCCGTGTCCTTGGGAGCCCGGCTCCACCGTCACTTTTACAATACAATCGTTTGAATGCAACCGGCGGCAAGCGTTAGTCCGGCATCCTTAACGGCATGCCTGGCGGCGGGCCGGGACTAGGCCGGGCAGGCGAGATCAGGCCATCTTGTTGGTCAGTGTCCCGATTTTCTCGATCCAGATCCTGACCACGTCGCCGGGCTTGAGGAATTCCCCGCGCGCCGAGCCGACGCCCGCCGGGGTGCCGGTGAGGATGATGTCGCCGGGGTGCAGCGTCATCCCGCTCGACAGTTGCGCGATCTGCTCGGCCAGGTTGAAGATCATGTCCTTACTGTTGGAGTCCTGCTTGAGCACGTCGTTCACCCACAGCTTGAGCCCGAGATTCTGAGGGTCGCCGATGTCGCCCGCCGGCAGGATCCACGGGCCCATCGGGCAGGCGCCGTCGAAGCTCTTGTGCTTGGTCCAATCGGCCTTGAACGGGGAAGTATCGCTGATGTTCGCACGGCGCCCGCGGTCGCGGGCGGAGAGATCGTTGGCCGCCGTGTAGCCGGCGACGTAGTCGAGCGCCTTCTCCTCCGGTACGTTCTTGGCCGGCCGCCCGATCACCGCCGCCAGTTCCACCTCCCAATCCACCTGGTCGGAAACGCCAGAAATCTTCACCGTCGCGCCGGGGTCCGCCAGCGCGCGCGGCGCCTTGATGAAGTGCCACGCCTTGAGGCCCTGGCTGTGCGGATCGGGCTCCATCGGCCGGTTCATCCGGCGCGCCATCTCGGCGGCGTGATCGGCGTAGTTGGCACCGGCGCAGTAGATCGCCGACGGCCAGCGCACCGGCGCCAGCAGCTTGGTACGCCCGAGCGGCAAGGCCTTGGCGCGGCTCTTGCCGGCCGCGGCGGCGGCCTTCTTGAGCACGCCCTGCGCGGTCCGCCACTCCGCCAGGATGGCGAGCACGCTCGCATAGGCGGCCTTGCCGGTGAGCTTGGCGGCATCGAACACCTTGTCGTCGATCACTAGGCCGGCGCGCGGGCCGTCGGAGGTGTGGTAGGTCGCGAGCTTGTAGCCGGCCATGTGCATTTGCTCCCTGCGTACCGCTTTTGTTGGCGGCAACAGCTTTCGCCCAATAGCGCGAGCTTGTCGAGGGCGTCGGGGGCCGGGTGGGATTCGTGACGTTCAACTGTCCCACGAACTGAGCTATAATCTCATGACCCGAAGCCGGGCTGCGGATGCCGACAAAGGAGAAAAGACCCATGATCAAACCGCGACGAATCGGCCACGCCACTTTCGAGACGCCGGACCTGGAAAAGGCCGTCGCGTATTATGAGAAGTTCATGGGCTTGGTCCTGGCCGAGCGCGAGAAGGACCGTGCCTTCCTCGCGACCAAGATCGGACAACTGGTCATCGAGCTCAACAAGGCCGATCGGGGGCACTGCATCAAGTTGTCGTTCGAAGTCGCACCCAATTCCGATTTCGGCGAGCTGGGCCGGGAGCTGGCCAAGGATGGCGTACGCAGCGAGTTGCGCAACGATTCCATTCCCGGCATGGGCCAGGTGCTCTCGTTCAAGGACGACAAGGGTACGACCATCGACCTGTTCAAGGACTGGAGCTATCTCGGCAAGCACGCGCAGGTCGCCGGCATCGGGCCGCTCAAGCTCGGGCACGTCGCGTTCTTTACGCCGGACATCCAGCGCACCGTGGCGTTCTACGAAAAGGTGCTCGGTTTCCGCGTCTCCGACTGGATCGGCGACTTCTTCTGCTTCATGCGCTGCAATACGGATCATCACACGGTGAACTTCTTCACCGGGCCGAACGCGACGCTTCACCACATCGCGTTCGAGCTCAAGGATTTCATGCACCTGCAGAATTCGTGCGAGCTGATGGGGCAGCAACGGGTCCCCATCATCTGGGGGCCGCTGCGGCACGGCCCCGGGCACAATGTCGCCACCTACCACCGCAACCCCGATGATCAGGTGGTCGAGTTCTTCTGCGAGCTCGATCAGATGGTGGACGAGGAGCTCGGCTATTTCGAGCCGCGTCCGTGGCACCACGACACGCCGCAGCGGCCCAAGCTGTGGACGCCGGGCAAGACCACGGTCTGGGGCCCGACGCCCGAGGACGACTTCCACCGCACCCAGGTGTGACCGCGACTTTTTTTGGGGACGCCGATGTAGGATGGGTTGAGCGCAGCGACACCCATCACCTCTCCCCAAACTCCGCGCCCCCATCGCGGCCATCCCCCGCCCAATCCTCGGGGTAAACACCGAGGCGCACCATTCGATGGAAGGAGGAGTACGGCCAATCCCTTATCCGTACGACATGGCCGTGCTTCACGGGATTATAGTGGATGTAATTGACGTGGCGCTCGAAATCATCTTCGTCACGCAATGTGTGCTCCCAGTACCGTCGCTGCCAGACACCCCGCCCGCCTTTCATGTGGCGACTGCGCGAAACCGACTCGGCTCGGGGCAAAGCGCGCGAGAGCGCTGATTTGATGAGCCGCCAGCGCAGAGCGAAATCGGCATCTCCCTGAGGAAGGGACCAAATGGCATGCAGATGGTCCGGTAGCACTACAGTCGCCTCGATCTTGAACGGATGGCGCACCTGCGTGTAGCGAAACGCGGCGCGCAGCTGTTCGACGTGCTCGGTAAGTAGCCGCGATCGCCGATCCTCCAGATTGACGCTGAAAAAGAAGCTGCCACCGGGGATGAAGTTGCGCCGATAGTTGGTCATCGATGAGCTTGTCGTCAGACGTCAGGATGGGTTTCGCTGCGCTCAACCCATCCTACGGCCGCACCGCCGGCGTTTCGAGCTTCATCCCGCGTGCGCGCCACATCAGGTAGAGCTCGAGATCGACGTATTCGGGCGCGCCGAAGGCATACGACGTCGCACGCATCCCGAACAGGCAGTTGCGCAGCCGTCGCTGCAACGACCCGAGCGTCTGCCATTCGAGCCGGTATAGTGGATAGCCGGTCGGCTGCCCCTGCGGGATCAGCGCGCCGGCGAGCTTCTGGCCCCAATTGTCGTCGTGGCACTGCGCGCAGGAAAGATTGATCTGGCCCTGGCGCTGGTGGAACAGGTCGCGCCCGGCCTGCAGAAATGGTCTGGTCTGCTCGTCGTCCGCGATTTCGATCGGCATGCCGCGCGATTGCCGCCCGATATAGGCGGCGAGCGCCAGCAACTCCTTGCTCTCGAAGGGAAGCGGCGTCGCCCGCTGGTGGTCACCGCGGCACATATTGATCCGCTGCTCGAGATCGATGGGCCGCCCGCGCGTCGCATTGAAGGCAGGGTAGCGCGCCGCCACGCCTTTCATGCTGGTACGCGCGTCGCCGTGGCAATCGGCGCAGGATTTCCCGGCGGCGCCGTCCTTGCGCGTCCACAGCGCCTCGCCGTCGAGCACCCACAGCATGCCCGGATTGGTGGCGTCGTCGTCCTGCATCGCCCGGGTCTCGCGAGCCATGAACTCGTAGCCGGATTTCCGGTCGGCGGGGGGAATTTCGGCAGCGAGCGCGCTCGCGCAGAGCAAGGCGGTCACGACCGCGACGGCCGCCGCCGGCGTCATTCGACGGCGATATCCGCGGACCCGGTCGCCGCGAAGCCGTTGTCGCCGGTCCACTCGAAGGTCAGCGTGCCGTTCTCGGTGGCGACGGTGGAAAAGGCGACGAACGGATTGGCCGCAATCGCCGGAAACAGCTGGGCGCGGAAGATCTCCTCGCCGTTATATTTGCAGACGAAGTCGGTGATGATGTCGCGCGGCAGGAGCCTGCCCGTGTTGTCCGGCCGAAAGCCGGTTTCCATGGTGTGCGAGATCAACGTCTTGATTTCGATGATTTCACCGCGCTTGGCCTTCGCCGGCACGTTGATGAGGACGCGCGCCATGATCACAAGGCTCCTTCGAGGCACGCTGCGAGAGTGACGACGACGTCGACCTCCGCCGACCAGAACGAGCCGTCGCTGGTCTGAGCGATGGCGATGAGCTTCTGCGAATCGGCGAGCCGGATGCGCGTCGAGACGCTCGCACGCCCGGCGCGCGGGCCGAGCGCGATGCTCACCACGTTCGGCTGCGGATTCTTTTCGGTGAAGACGTGAATGGCCTTGACGTGATCCTCGTCGGTCATCGGGCTTTCGCAGGCAACTGTGAGCGGGACGGCGTTGCCGTTCTCGATCAGCGGCGGCAGGTCGAGCTTCACCTTGCCTTGCTTGATCGGCGCCTCGCCGACGACCTTCCGGATCGCCGCGCGCATGGACGCCGGGGTGGCGGAAGCGGGGGCGGGCGCAAGCGCAACCCCGATCCCGGCGCCGACGAGGACCGCCGTCTCGATCAGGAAGCGACGCCGGGTCGCCGGAAGGATGTCGTCGTGGGTCATGGTTTATGCTCGTCGCGCAGGGTCGCGAGAAAGGCGACCACGTCCTCGATCTGCTCCGCCGTCAGCACCGGCTTGCCCTGAAAGGCGGGGGCGACGCGGTTGAGACCTTCGATGCGATAGTAGGGCGGCATGATCGTATCGGGGTTGAGCCGGCTTGCATCGACGATCCGCAGCCGCAACTGGCCCTCCGACCAGCGCGCTCCGGTTCCCGTGAGGTCGGGCGCCAGTGTGCCCTGGAACCTCTCCTCGGGGAAGGGCCCCTTGTGGCAGAGCAGGCAGAGGCCGACTTGCCTGTTAACGACTATGCGTCGCCCCCGTTCCGCGTCGCCTTTGGCACCGGTGAGGGAGTCCGGAATGGCGTCGCCGACGACGGTGTAGGCTCGAAGCGCCTCCTCGGCCCGCACGCCATGGGCGTCGCTTGCAATCCATGCGGCCAGCGCCGTGGCAGCGACCAGCGCGCACCGACGCTCAGCCGAACACTTCTTGGGCCGTCGTCTTGAACCAGTCATTCGCGAGAGTAGCTTCGAGCGCGCGTGTCGAGCCGGGCGCATTCACGGGACTCACGCCGCCCGAGCCTTCGACCTCCTTGATCTGACCGTCCGCCGCCGGCTGATAGACGCCGCCGACCGAAATGGCGTAGTCGGGCGCCACCAGACTGTAGCAGGTGTTGACGAGCTTGGGTTCGGCCGGCTTGGCGCCGGCGAGGAGCCTCGCCACGGCGACTGCGCAGACCTTCGCCTGGGCGTTCGCGGCGAAGGCGGATTTCGGCATCGCGCCAGCCAACGCGGCGTCGCCGATGACGTGGACGTTCGGTACCAGCGTGGACTCGAACGTGACGGGGTCGATCGGGCACCAACCGGTACGGTCGGCGGCGCCGGCCATCTCGGCAATGCCGGCCGCCTTCTGCGGCGGAATGACGTTGGCCACGTCGGCCTTGTGCCGCCCGAAATCGGTGACCAGCGTCATCGCACCGGCGTCGACCGATGTGACCTTGCCGTCGTCCGAGAGCGATACCCATTCGAGATTCGGATAGAGCGTCTTCCAGGCGTCCTGGAACAGGCGCTGCTTGGAAAAGGAGTCCTTGGCGTCGAGAATGATGACCTTCGACTTGGGCTTCCTGGTCTTGAGGTAAAAGGCGATCAGGCTCGCGCGCTCGTATGGGCCGGGCGGACAGCGGAACGGATTGGCCGGCACCGAGATCACGACTGTCCCGCCGTCTTCCATCGCCTCCAGTTGCCGGCGCAGCAGCAGCGTCTGCTCGCCGGCCTTCCAGGCATGGGGCATGCGCTCGGCTGCGGATTGCGTGTAACCGGGCAAAGCGTTCCAGCGGATGTCGATGCCCGGCGCCAGCACCAGACGGTCGTACGGCAGGCGCGTGCCGTTGCCGAGCGTTACGGTGCGGCCCCGGGGGTCGACCCCGGTTCCCGGCGAGATCCGGACGGCGATTTCGTCCGCGGCCAGCTTGTCGTAACCGAATTCCTGCGCCTTGAGTTCGCGCAGGCCGGCGATGACGAGGTTGCTGAACGGGCACGCGGTAAATGTCGGATTTGCCTCGACCAGCGTCACGACAATGCGCGGATCGACGCGTTTGATGAAGCGTGCGCAGGTTGCGCCGCCAAAACCGCCGCCGATGACGACGACGCGTCCGGCCGCGCTCTGGGCGACGGCAGGGAGCGCCAGCATGGTCGTGGCGGCTCCCGCAGCCGCGGTCCTGAGGAATTCACGCCGGCTCTTCGCGTTCATGGTCGGCCCTCCTTCCTCAATCGTGCTGCGCGCCGTACCAGGCGGCGATGGCCTTGACCTCGTCCTCGGAGAACCCCTTGGCGATGCGGTCCATCACGGTCGATGAACGCTTTCCGGATTTGTACTCCTGCATCGCTGCGACGATCTCGGCGGGATCGCGGCCGATGAGCCGCGGCACCTTGATGTCCGCCGCCCGGTTCGCGGGGTGGCAGCCGGAGCAGGACAGGGCACCGGGCGGGGCGTCTCCCGGGCCGGCGGCCGAAGCGTGGAGGATGGACGTGAAAATCAAGGCGGCAGCAGTCACGAGGCGTGCGGCATCCATGTCAGGGCCTCCCGAATGCTGGTCGGCGGCGGTCGCGCCGGCTGCTTTTATGCGCTCCTCAAATCGTGGTTTTTGAGCGGCAGCGAGCGGATGCGCTTGCCGGTCGCGGAGTAGATCGCATTGCACAAAGCGGGGGCAAGAGGAGGCACCGGCGTTTCACCGATACCGCCCCAGAAACCGCCGCTCTCCAGAATGATCGTTTCAACCCGCGGCATGTCCGCCAAGCGCAGCATCGGGTAGTCCACGAAGTTCGACTGCTCCACCTGGCCGTACCCGATGGTGATCTCGCCATACAGCGCCGCGGTGAGCCCGTAGACGACGGCGCTTTCGGTCTGCAGCTCAACGGTCAGCGGATTGACCACGTGGCCGGCATCGATCGCCGAGACGACCCGGTGCACGCGCACCTTGCCATCGCAGGCGACTGACGCCTCGACGACCTGCGCGCAGACGGCATTTTGCGAATCGTGAACCGCGATGCCGCGAGAGATGCCCGGCGGCAGCGGCGAGTCCCATCCCGCCCTGGTTGCCGCCGCGTCGAGCACGGCGAGGTGCCTGGGCTTGTTTGCCAGCAGCCTGCGCCTGAACCGATAGGGGTCGGTGCCCGCCGCATGCGCCATCTCGTCGACGAAGCTTTCCTTGAAAAACGCGTTCTGCGAATGGTTGACGCTGCGCCAGACGCCGACCGGTACATGCGTGTTGCGCATGGCAAAATCGACCCGATAGTTCGGCACGTCGTAAGGCATGTCTTCGAGCAGGCCCTGGAGAAAATTGCGGTCGACGCCGAACTGCATGACTCGCGGCGAGACCGCGGCAATGATGGATTGGCCCGCGGTGCGGATGTTCCAGGCGATCAAGGTGCCGTCGGCGTCGAGGCCGGCGGTCATTCTGGCCGCGGCCACCGGTCGGTAGAAGTCGTGCCGGATGTCCTCCTCGCGCGTCCAAACGAGCTTCACCGGCTGGCCGACCTCCTTCGCGATCAGGACGGCCTGCCGCACGAAGTCCTGAAAAATTCCGCGCCGGCCGAAGCCGCAACCGAGCATCATCTTGTGAACCACGACGTTGCCGTGCGGCACGCCGGCGGCATCCGCAGCCACGGCGAGCGCGGTCTCGCCATCCTGCGTCGGCGCCCAAATCTCGACCTGGTCGGCGGTCACGTGCGCGGTGCAGTTCTGCGGTTCCATCGTGGCGTGAGCGAGGAAGGGCACCGCGTAGTCCGCTTCGACGCGCTTGGTCGCGCCGGCAAGGGCGCGGTCGACGTCGCCGTCGCTGCGTCCGACGCGTGCGTCCGCCGCGCTCAGGCCCGCATGCAACTGCTCGTGGATCGTGGCGCTCGAAATACCGGCATTGTCGCCGAAATCCCACGTCACGGGCAGCATGTCCGCGGCCTTTTTAGCCCGCCACCAGCTATCCGCCACGACGGCCACCGCGTCCGGATGCTTCACCACCTTGCAGATGCCCTTGAGGCCGGCGAGCTTGGCCTCGTCGACGGATTTCAACCTGCCCTTGAATACCGGGCACTGGACGATGGCCGCGTACAACATATTCGGCAGGCGTACGTCGATGGCGTAGATCGGCTTGCCGGTGACCTTGTCGCCTACCTCGAGACGCTTTTGCGGGGTGCCGATCAGCTTCCAGTCCTTCGGCTCCTTCAAAGCGACCTGCGCCGGCGGTGCGATCTCGGCGGCTGCTGCGGCGATGCCGCCGAATGTGACCCGGCGGCCGCTCGGCAGGTGCGTGATCGTGCTGTTCGCCGCGGCGCATTCATGAGTGGACACGTTCCAGCGCGCGGCTGCCGCGGCGATGAGCATCGCGCGCGCGGTGGCACCGGCGCGCCGCAGGTCCTTCTGCGAGGCGCTGATCGAGCGGCTGGCACCCGTCGACATGTTGCCCCAAACCCGGTTGCGCCTGCGGTTCTCCTGCGGCGGCGCGAATTCGGCTTTCACCTTGCTCCAGTCGCATTCCAGCTCTTCCGCGACCAGCATCGGCAGGGCGGTGAAGCTGCCCTGGCCCATCTCCGATTTGGCGACGCGGATGATCACGGTGTCGTCGGGTTCGATCACGATCCAGGCGGTGATCTCCCTCGCCGCCTTCGATGCGCGAACGGCCCGCGGTCCGAACGGGATCTCGAAACCAAGCGCGAGCGCGCCGCCGACCGCGGCGACGCTGGCGAGAAACCTGCGCCGGTCGACCTGATGGGCGCCGCTCATGGGGACTTGATCCCGCTCACGCGCCGGCCGGCGGCGGCATGAATGGCGGCGCGGATGCGCTGGTAGGTGCCGCAACGGCAGATATTGGTGACGGCCGCGTCGATCTCCTCCTCGCTCGGGCCCGGATTGTCCCTGAGCAGGGCGGCCACCGCCATGATCATCCCGCTCTGGCAATAGCCGCATTGCGGGACGTCGAGGTCGAGCCAAGCCTTCTGCACGGGATGAAGGACACCGTCCGATGCCAGCCCTTCGATGGTGGTGATCTCCCTGCCGGCGACCGCGCTCACCGTCAGCGCGCAGGAGCGTACCGGCCTACCGTCAAGGTGGACCGTGCAGGCGCCGCATTGTGCGATGCCACAGCCGTATTTGGTGCCCATCAGGCCGAGCGCGTCGCGCAGCACCCAAAGCAGCGGCGTGTCGAAATCCACGTCGCCGACGTCGTGGCTCTCGCCGTTGACGGAAAGACGCACCAAACCCCTCCCTGACGCGCTTGTCAGGCCTCCAGCCCGCGACCGCAATCTTCGCGAAAATTAGTCAAAAAGATGGATACGCGCAAAACCGCCGCCGCCCCGCGCCCGCGGTTGCGATTGTGGGCACCGACGGCGCCGGCTACCTTGTCGAAGGCACGCGGCGGCGGCCATGCGGCCGCCGCCGCGATCATCTCACGCCATCTGGATATTGTGGTTCTTCAGCGGGAACGAGCGGATGCGCTGTCCCGTTGCCTTGAAGAACGCATTGAGCACGGCAGGCGCGGCCACGCAGATGGTCGGCTCGCCCACACCGCCCCAAGGATCGCCGCCTCCGGACGGTATCAGGATCGATTCGACCTTCGGCATCTCCGCGATGCGCATCGAGTTGTAGGTGTCGAAGTTGGTCTGCTCGATGCGGCCGTCCTTGACGGTGCACTCCTGATAGAACAGCGCCGACAGGCCGTAGACGAACGAGCCCGCAACCTGCCGATCGATCTGCGCCGGGTTGACCGCGTAGGTCGGATCGGTGGCGCCGACGATCCGATGGACCTTGATCTTGTTGCCGCCCGTGACCGAGACCTCGGCGGCGGCGGCAACATAGGCGTTGAACGCCTTCATATGCGCGAGCCCGCGATAGACGCCTTGCGGCGCGGGCTTGCCCCAGCCGATCCGCTCGGCGACCGCATTGAGCACGGCGAGGTTCCGGGGATGCTTGCTCATCAACTTGCGGCGGAACTCGAGCTCGTCCTGGCCGGCGGCTTGCGCCAGCTCGTCCATGAAGCACTCGAGGAAGATGCAGTTCTGGTTGATGTTCACCCCGCGCCAGAACCCCGGCTTGATATGAGGGTTGCGCATGGCGTGGTCGATCATCAGGTTCGGGATCGAGTAGCCGAACGCGTGCTCCTGACCGGTGGGCATCAGGCCCTGGAAGGTGAGCGGGTCCTTTCCGTTCTGCAGGGCCTCGGGACGCACATCGGCAAGGATCGACTGGCCCGAGAGCCGCATGTGCAGGGCAGTCAGGTTGTTCTGAGCATCGAACCCGCCGGTGAGCTTGCATTGCATGACCGGGTGATATCGCCCTTGCGCCATGTCCTCCTCGCGCGACCAGAGCAGCTTTACCGGCGTGCCGGGCATCTGCTTGGCGATAAGGACCGCCTGCGTCGTGTAGTCATGGAACGCGCCGCGTCGCCCGAAGCCGCCGCCGAGGTGGAGCTTGTAAATGTCGACCTTGTCGGCCGGTAGATCCGACGCTTGGACCGCTGCCCCGAACGCGGCTTCGCCGTTCTGCGTCGGACCCCAGACCTCGCACTTGTCGGGCGTGTAGAGCGCGGTGGCGTTCATCGGCTCCATGCAGGCGTGGTTTTGGTAGGGGTAGGCATAGACCGCCTCCACCTTCTTGGCTGCGCTCGCAAGCGCTGCGTTGGCGTCGCCGTTGGAATTGCCGACGAAGGCTTCGGGGGCGTCGAGCCCGGCCTTGAGCCACTCGGCGATCGAGGCGCTCGAGACCTTGGCGCCCTCGCCTTCATCCCAGGCCACCGGCAAAGCGTCGAGCGCGGTCTTGGCCTGCCACCAGGTATCGGCCACGACCGCGACGCCGGAATCGCCGACCTGCACGACTTTCTTCACCCCCGGCATGTTCGCGACCTTGGCGGCGTCGAAGCTCTTGATCTTGCCGCGCTGTACCGGGCATTCCTTGATCGCGGCCGTCAACATTCCCGGCAACTTGAAATCGGCGCCGTAGACCTGCTTGCCTGTGATCTTGTCCGCGGTGTCGAGCCGTTTGAGCGGCTTGCCCGCGATCTTCCAGTCCTTCGGGTCCTTGAGCTTGATGTCCTTCGGCGGCTCAAGCTTGGCGGCGGCTTCCGCGACCTTGCCGTAGGTCGTGCTGCGG
>JBAUOM010000042.1:0-1781 GCA_049579765.1 Xanthobacteraceae bacterium | reverse complement strand
CCCGTTCAGCCTGCGCGGCGAGCTCGGCGGCCCGCGCCGCCTGTTCGGCCAGCTCGGCTTCATGTGCCCGCTTCGCGGCCTCCCGTTGAGCGGCGCGAGCGGCGCGTTCCGCGAGTATGGCCTCTCTTGCCGTCCGACGCTCTGCCACCGCCGGATCGTCCGGCCCGGGCCTCGCGCGGAACTTCTCCAGCATCGCCTTTTTCGCCTGCGCGGAGTCGTTTTGCCGCTGGCGGAGATCGCGGAACCCGTCTGTTTTCATCTCGTGTCCTTTAGCGCAATGATGCGAGCTTCAGAGTCGGGACACTAACTAAGGCGCGTCCCGGTCGTGTCGATCCGTAGGATGGGCATTGCACGTCGTCGCTTCTTCCGCATCTCTTGCGCGGGCGCAACGCCAGCGCGTGCGGCCCCGCATGGGTAAAATCATCAGCCGCAGCCGTGCAAGGTGCCGCCGCCTCGGCAGGCGATTTTGCCTCCCCCCTCTTCGTGTGAGTCCAGGCGAACGAAATCCGCCTTGAAGCGGTTTGCGCTCGAATAACAGAAATAACAGAGTTGGAGTAGTCCGGTTGCCGCTCATATCGCACCCGGCGGCGCCGGCGCCGGTGCTGCCAACGCTGCGCCGCCGGCTCGCCGGCAATCCGCGGGCGCGCTATCGTTGCGCGCGGTCAACCGCGCGACAGTTGCATGGGAGGCGACAGTGGGCACCAGCGACGACAGTTTCAGGGCGACCGGGCGTGGATTGTTCGGCTTCCTCGCCGAGTCCGACGACGACGACATTCCGCGCAAGGGCTTCGGCGTCGTCGGCTATGGCTTCATGACCGGCGTGCTGGGATTTTCCGGCAATGCAGCCGCCCCCGAGGGGCCGATCCAGCAGAACAGCTATTCGCTCCACGCCGGCGTCGAGGGCGGCTCCGTCGACTTCACCGGCATGGCCGGCGTCTCGCTCGCCGGCCCCGGCGTCTACGGCCAGGTGGAGGACTCCCCTCCGGTTCCGGCCGGCCTGCGCGCCGGCGTGCTCGGCGCGGCGAGCACGCAGCCGGGCGTCATCGGCTTCTCGCGCGACGGCGACGGCATCGAGGGCGCGTCGTTCACCGGCACCGCCATCCGTGCCGTGACGTTCTTCGGTCCCGGCGTGCACAGCGTCTCGGGCGAGCTCAGCGGCGTCACCGGAATATCCGGGGCGCAGGGCCCGACGGTCCCCAACCCGGTGACGGTCGCCGGCGTCGCCGGCACGTCGAACGCGCGCCATGGCGTGATCGGCACCTCGAACGCGGGCGCGGGCGTCATCGGCTTCTCCAACAATGTCGGCGTCGTCGGCCAGACCTTGAACCCGGCGGGCCTTGCCGGCTTGTTCGGCGGCAACGTCCGGGTCGACGGTACGCTCACGGCCAACGTGAAGAATTCCGTCGTGCCGTTCCCCGACCGCACGCAGCGCGTGCTGCACTGCATGGAGAGCCCGGAGCACTGGTTCGAGGACTTCGGCACGGCGCGGCTCAGGACCGGACGCGCGACGGTGAAGCTCGACCGCGATTTCGTGAAGGTGATCAAGCCCGCCGGTTATCACGTGTTCGTCACGCCCGAGGGCGACTGCCGCGGCCTCTATGTGCGCGGCAAGACCGCCGCGAGCTTCGAGGTGCGCGAGCTCGGCGGCGGAAAGTCGAGCATCGCGTTCTCCTATCGCATCGTCGGCCGGCGCCGGGACATCACGCGTCACCGGCGCTTCGCCAAGGTCGACGCGCGCCTCCCGCTGCCCGCTGCGCGCCTTCCTCGCCAGCCTCGAGCGC
>JBAUOM010000041.1:0-6566 GCA_049579765.1 Xanthobacteraceae bacterium | reverse complement strand
GCCGGGGACGGAGCGGTTCCCGGGCCGACAGCGCCACGGTTGGAGCGCCGAGAGGCCCGTTCCGGTTTGCCCCGGACGGCCGCGTCTCGCAAACGTGGTGTCGCGCCTTACGAGCGCGATCGGAATGAGGATACCGCCTCCCGGCGCTCCTCCGCCCCTCGGTCGGGGCGGCTCGCAGCGGCAAGGGCTACGGCAGACATACCCGCCGACGCGTCGGCGAAGGCGGCCAGGGAAGAGGAAGGAGAAACCCGCGCGCAGCAACGCGCCATGGGAACGAAGAAGACTGTGCTGTTTGAAATCGTGAAGATGGAAGCTTCGTAGGATGGGTCGAGCGGAACGCGAACCCCATCGAACCCGCGCGCCCGCAAGGAAGCTGGCGATGGGTTTCGCGCAAGGCGCTCAACCCATCCTACAGGCGCGCGTCGGCGGCAATGCACTCGGCTCCCGGCCGAGGGCGCGCCTGCGCATGCCTGCAGGTCATGCGAGTCCCAGCGCGGCGAAAGCATCGCGGTGGTGGGCGGCCGCATCGGGTGAAAAGCAGCAGAACACGACGCGCGCGATGCCGCGCGGCGTCGCGGCGACCTCGTCTGCCACCGTGCCGACGGCGATGCGCGCGGCGCGCTGCGGCGGGAACCGGTAGATTCCGGTCGAGATCGCGGGAAAGGCGATCGAGGCGAGCCGGTGCTCGCCGGCGAGCGCCAGCGCCGTGCGATAGCAGGACGCGAGCAACTCGTCCTCGCCCTTGTCGCCGCCGCCCCATACCGGGCCGACCGCGTGGATGACGTGGCTCGCCTTGAGCCGATAGCCGCGGGTGATCTTGGCCGAGCCGGTCTCGCAGCCGCCGAGCATGCGGCACTCGGCGAGAAGCTCGGGGCCGGCGGCGCGGTGGATGGCGCCGTCGACGCCGCCGCCGCCGAGCAACGTCCGATTGGCGGCATTGACGATGGCCGCGACCGCGAGCGCGGTAATGTCGGCGACGCAGACTTCGAGGCGCGTGGCTCCGACCTCCGCGCCGAGCAGGGGTGGGGCGCTCATATCGATATCTTAGCGCAATTCACCGCGGCGCGCAGGATGGGCGCTGGCTTATCGTCCGAGCATGATCTTTTCCGAAAACCGGTATCCACTTTTCGGGATCATGCTCTACTCCACCAGCTCCGGCTCGATCGTCTCGATCATGTCGATGGTGCTCCGCCGGCCGATGTCGTCGAAATGCGCGTCGAGGAAGCGGCGGGTCGCGCGCTGGCCGAGCTTGCGCAGCATCTCGAAATATTCGTAGTCGGTCTTGAGCGTGCTTCGCGTGTCGGCGGATTCGGGCAGCTCCTCCATCACGATGCGGTGCAGCCGCAGGCGACGGAATTCGCCCGGCCGCATTCCGCGCGGCAGGCGGCCCTCGTCGATGAGCCGGTTCACGAAGGCAACCCCGCGCAGCTCCGACAGCAGCGAGGCGTTGAAATTGATTTCGTTCACCCGGCTCATGATCTCGCGCGTGCGCGTTGGCACCTTGCGGCGCTCGCGCGGATTGATCTGGACGATCAGCACATCCTCGGTCGCGGTCGTGCGCAGGAACGGAATGACGGCGGGGTTGCCGCTGTAGCCGCCGTCCCAATAGGGCACGCCCTCGATCTCGACCGCGCGGAACAGGAGCGGAAGCGCGGCGGAGGCCATCACCACCTCGGGCGTGATCTCGGCGCGGGTGAAGACGCGCGGCTCACCGGTGTGGACATTGGTGGCGGAGATGAACAGTTCGAGGCCGAGGTCTTCGCGGATCGCCGCGAAATCCACGAAGCGCTCGATCAGCTCCTTGAGCGGATTGATGTTGAGCGGGTTGAGGTCGTAGGGCGACAGCAGGCGCGACATCGCGCCGAACCACAGGTTTTCGCGTGGAACGAAAGGGAACAGCCGCTCGGCGACGCCGCGCTGCAGGTCGGGCAGGTGTCCGTCGACGCTCACCGCGCGCCAGAAATCGGCGAGCCGCCGGCGCGCTTCGTCGGCGCCGCCCCGGGTCAGCCCGTCGGCCAGCATGATCGCGTTCATCGCGCCCGCCGAGGCGCCGGAAATTCCCTCGATCCCGGCGCGGCCATCCTCGAGCAGTTGATCGAGCACGCCCCAGGTGAAGGCGCCGTGCGCGCCGCCGCCCTGCAAGGCGAGGTTGATCGGTTTGCCGCCCCGCTCCCGTTCCCGCGGCGGCGCGTGCCGGCGCACGCCGCGCGGCGTGAGCAGCCGGGTAACGAGATTGGCGAGCAGAATGGGAAACATTCGCGATGCGGTTGTCGGCAGGCCTCTGGAGGGGGATCCCCAATGTGGAGATCGAATTGCTGCATTGCAATATCGAATTATGGCGGTGCAGCAAAGCGCAAACATCGTCGAAACGCTAAGGTTGCTGCCATGTCGAAAGCCAAATCTCCCCGCGCGCGCTCCACCGAGCGGCCGTCGGCCGTTTTTCCCGCCCCCGACCACGATCATGATCGCTGCTCCAACGACGCCATGGCCACCGCCGAGTCGCTCTGTGCCGAGCGCGGCCAGCGCCTCACCCCGATTCGCCGCAAGGTGCTGGCCACGCTGCTCGCCAGTCACCAGCCGCTCGGCGCCTACGAGATCATCGATCGGCTCGCGCCCAAGGGGCCGCGCCCGGCGCCGATTACGGTCTACCGGGCGCTCGAGTTCCTGCGCCAGAACGGGCTCGTGCACCGCATCGAGAGCCGCAACGCCTTCGTCGCCTGCGTCCACAATCACGCCGTAGGCGCGCTCGTGGTGTTCCTAATCTGCGAGCGCTGCGGGGCCGTCGGCGAGGCGTCGTCGCCGGAGGTCACGGCCACGCTGACATCCGCGGCCCGCGCCGTCGGCTTCGCGCCGAAGTCGCCGGTGATCGAGCTCACGGGCATCTGCACGCACTGCCGTGGGACCTAATGCGAGGATCGAGGACGGACGACAGAGGAGGGACGACAGAGGACAGAGGAGCTTGTTTCCGGCCCGTCGGCCGTCGTCTGTCCTCCGTCTTCTGCCCTTGCGCATGGAACCGAGCCGCGTTGACGCGGCGGGCGCAGTCTGGCACTTCCCTCTAGCAGCAAGGAGCCCAGCATGGCCGAGGCAGGGCCGCAGGAACGACACCGGTCGGTGCCCGTCGATGTCGGCGGCGTGCGCGTCGGCGGCGGCGCTCCGATCGTCGTGCAGTCCATGACCAATACCGACACCGCCGATGTCGAGGGCACGGCGCGGCAGGTGGCGGCGCTCGCGCGCGCCGGCTCCGAGCTCGTGCGCGTCACCGTCGATCGCGACGAGGCCGCCGCCGCGGTGCCGCACATCAAGGAGCGGCTCCTCGCCATGGGCGTCGACGTGCCCATCGTCGGCGACTTCCACTACATCGGCCACAAGCTCCTCGCCGACCATCCCGCCTGCGCCGAGGCGCTCGACAAGTATCGCATCAATCCCGGCAATGTCGGCTTCAAGGACAAGAAGGACCGGCAGTTCGGCGCCATCGTCGAGACCGCGATCAAGCACGGCAAGCCGGTACGCATCGGCGCCAATTGGGGCTCGCTCGACCAGGAGCTCCTGACCCAGCTGATGGACGAGAATGCGCGCTCGCCCAATCCCATCGACGCGCGCGCGGTGACGCGCGAGGCCATGGTGCAATCGGCGCTGCTCTCGGCCCAGCGCGCGGAGGAGATCGGGCTGCCGCGCGACCACATCATCCTCTCCGCCAAGGTGTCGGCGGTGCAGGACTTGATCGCGGTCTACCAGGACCTCGCGCGCCGCTCCGACTATGCGCTGCATCTCGGCCTCACCGAAGCGGGCATGGGCTCGAAGGGGATCGTCGCCTCGTCGGCGGCGCTCGGCGTGCTGCTCCAGCAGGGCATCGGCGACACCATCCGCATTTCGCTCACGCCCGAACCCGGCGGCGACCGCACGCTCGAGGTGAAGGTCGCCCAGGAAATCCTGCAGACCATGGGCTTTCGCGTCTTCGTGCCGCTGGTCGCCGCCTGCCCCGGTTGCGGGCGCACGACCTCGACCACCTTCCAGGAGCTCGCCCGCGACATCCAGGGCTTCATCCACGAATCCATGCCGGGCTGGAAGCGGCGTTATCCCGGCGTCGAGGCGCTCAACGTCGCGGTGATGGGTTGCATCGTCAACGGGCCGGGCGAAAGCAAGCATGCCGACATCGGCATCTCGCTCCCGGGCACCGGCGAGCAGCCGGCGGCGCCGGTCTTCATCGACGGCAAGAAGGCCGTGACCCTGCGAGGCGCCACCGTCGCCGCCGACTTCAAGCAGATGGTGATCGACTATATCGAGCGCCGCTTCGGGCAGGGCGGCGCCGGACGGACCGCGGCGGAATAGCCGATCGGCGCCCTCGCGCTCCGCCGATGCCCTCTCGTCGGGACCCTGAGCCTCAGAGTGCGCTCGCGGCGATGTTCACCATCAGCGCGAGCAGCGCCACGTTGAAGAAGAAAGATACGACGCCGTGGGCGGTGACGGTGCGGCGGATCGGCTTGGCCGCCACCGCCACGTCGGACACCTGCGAGGTCATGCCGATGACCAACGAGAAGTAGACGAAATCCCAATAATCCGGCGTCTCGTCGCCGGGAAAATTCAGCCCACTCTGCTTGGCGCCGCGGTTGCCGTAATAGTCGTGGGCGTAGTGCAGGGCGAAAATGGTATGGATCAGAAACCATGACAGCACGATGGTGGTCATCGCCAGCGCGAGCTCGATCGCAGCGTGCTCACTTTGCCTGTGGCCGCCGAGCTCCACGACAATGGCACCGAGGCTCGCCAGCGCGGCAAAGACCGTGAGCACCAGGATGCCTACTCGCCCCTCGTCCTCGCGCGCGGCGTGGCCGCGAATGTGCTCTGCGCCCGAGCGCACCATCAGGATGCCGACCAAGACGAGATAGAGCCCGGCCCCGGCATCCCAGGCGACCAGAAGCCGCGTCGTCAGCCACCACGGCGCAGGCCACAGCGCGACCGCGATGCCGAGCGCCACCGAAATCGCGAGCCGCGGGCGGGCGAGGATGACCCGCAGGAGATAGGGCAGGCGGCGAGCCGCCAGGATTTCTGGCTTGACCATGACAAGCGGACCATCGCCGCGGCTCGGCGTGTTCACCCCGCGTTCGGCGGCGGGATCGCCCTTTCGACCGAAGAGACTTCCCCGATGTGCGGCTCCTCGCCGGGGCGGGCGAGCGCCCGAGCAAAGCACGGATGGGGCGGCCCAGCCTCGACCTCGAATCGGTCCGCCAAGTCCTGCGCGGCCACCGCCGCCTCCTCGGGCACGGATTTCCTCACCGTTCGTTCTCGCCCTCGTTTAACAGCGGCGAGCGGCGGTGCGCAAATACACTCGAGGCGCCGACAGATGGGCTCTCCGTTCGCGCGGTCTCGTGTGCGCCCGGCGCCGCGCCGGGAGCGTCCGCTGTTCGCGCGATGCGGGTGGCAAGGATGGCCGATATTGCGCCGCGTCAATTTTCCGTTAACTTTCATAGAGAGGTAAGCCGCTGATATATAGTCATTTTAGTGGCATTCCTCTAACAGAGCTTTCAAACAATTGTGCGTTGCATCAGAGCGGCTTCGAGATCATTTGGGGGCGGGGCAGGAACAACAATTGGAGAACGAACATGCAGACGACAGTGACGAAATTGGCGATCGCCCTCGCCCTGGCCGGCGGCGTCTTGCTGAGCGCTGCCGCCGTGTCGCTGGGCGGTGCGACGGCCTCGTTCGCGCAGCAGTGCATTCCGCAGTACGACACCTCGGGCGCGCAGACGGCGCCATATTGCTGAGGCGCGGGCCACAAACCGACGGAAAGAGTCCGGGAAACCGGACTCTTTTCTTTTACCGGCTCGCGCCGCCGTCGCCGGTGCGGCATCTGTGACAACAGGCTCGATCGGGCCGCATTTCGCCCGCGCGTTCTCCGCGCTACGCTCGGCGCATGCCTGTTGCAACGCAATCGCGGCCGCGACCCGCCCCGCGACCGCGGCGTCGATGGCTTTCCCGTTTGACCTGGGCGGCGGCGCTCATTGTCGGGCTCGTGCTGCTGCTGCCGTATTTGCTCACGCCGCTCTATCGCGTCGTCAATCCCGTCTCCACCTTGATGCTGTGGCGCTGGGCGACAGGTGCGCGCGTCGAGCACAGCTTCGTGCCGATCGAGCGCATGGCGCCGGTGTTGCCGATCACGGTGATCGCCTCCGAGGACGGCCGCTTCTGCAGTCACCGTGGCATCGACTGGCGCGAACTGCAGGAGCGGCTGGAGGACGTCGACGACATCAGCGAGGCGCGGGGCGTGTCCACCATCACCCAGCAAACCGCGAAGAATCTGTTCCTTTGGCCGGGCCGCAGCTTCGTGCGCAAGGCGCTGGAGTTCCCGCTCGCGCTCTGGATCGATCTCGTGGTGCCCAAGCGGCGCGTGCTCGAAATCTATCTCAACATCGCGGAATGGGGTCCGGGCGGCCAGTTCGGCGTGGAGGCCGGGAGCCGCTACGCCTTCAACAAGTCGGCGCGCGCGCTGAGCGCGCGGGAAGCGGGCCTTCTGGCCGCGGTATTGCCCAATCCGCGGCGGCGCAGCGCCAAGCAGCCGGGCCCGGCGG